>JAYWFD010000055.1:0-15021 GCA_043778965.1 Candidatus Altimarinota bacterium | reverse complement strand
AAGTACCATACAAGTTATAGGGTCAAATGGGAATCCTCTTCCTGGAAGTACGTTTACGAAAGATCAATCATTTACTCTCACTCCTCGTGTATCTGAAGGCGGAGATTATACGTATTCATGGAGTGCTCTAGATAGTGTAACGGGGCGAGTAGTGACAGGAAATGGAGGGACTCTTCCTTCAGAAAGTCTTGGCGCGGGAAACTGGAATATAGATCTCACGATTAAAGATAGAACGACCGGTGAAATACTCAGTCGTCCTTCTACGACGATCTCTATTTGAGATGGTGGAGGTATTACCGGGAATCCTCCTGTCGGAGGAAATGGAAATGGAAGTGGAGGAGGAACGGGGGGGTGAAGTTCAGGTGGGGGAGGTACTAGTGGAGGAGGAGGATCTGGGTGAGGAGGTTCTGGTGGGGGATGATCTGGTGGGGGAGGTTCTGGGTGAGGTGGAGGGTGATGAGGTATAGGAATAGGATGAACCCTGCCTCCATCAGTAAGTATAGGGGCCAATACTCTTGGTATAAGTGCGGGAGGAAGTATAGACTTCTCGAGTTATGCACTCGGAGTATGACCCCTGACATATAGTTGGAACTTTGGAGATGGAACACCAACGAGTGTATGAGGAGCATCTCCATCCCATACCTTTAGTACTCCAGGAACATATACGGTTATTGTCTATGTAACTGATGCGAATGGGCAGAGAGCAGAGTCGAGTATGAGCGTAAAGATAGATTCAAAAGATACTGATGGCGATGGAGTATCCGATACTATTGATCTCTGCCCTACTGTACCGGATACTATAACAGGAAATGGATGTCCTATGATCACAGGAATTCTCGGAAGACTCGAAAGCAATAAATGTATTCTAGAGAAGGCGAAAACTCAATGACTGATCATAGCTACTCCTGTATGTGACCAATGTCCTTGCTCCAACAAGATAACATTCTGAGCCCTCATACGAGAGTGTGATATACTTTTTCCGACTATTCTATCACTAGATCTTGGAACCGTCTATTCTCGATGATGATTCTATCAGCTTCCATAATATATGACACTCATCATACATTTTCGATCCAAGCAAAACAAAAAATATACCTGAATCGGATCTCAAAAAAAATTGAGAGGAAGATGAAGTGAATATGATACGCTCCATCCTGCAACACCCCATGATGATGCTCGTGATATAGCCTGGAAGCAATCTGCAAAAAGTGAATCTCTCTATGTAAAATCCCGTGAAGATACGATGAATATTTCGATTCGGCTTATTGGTGTATATGATGAAAGCTGGGATTTTTCTCTTAATTATGGAGATGAAAAAATAAAATTTTACCAAACTCTTTATAGAGCTTGCGAGGATACAAGTAGGCACTATAAGCACACCTATAATGAAAATTTCTATACTCATGTGGGTATACAGAAAATTTCTAGTCTACTTGAAGAAAAGCAGATCAAAAAAGAGCTGATCATCATAGTAGTATCCGATCTCCTAAAAATTAGGTATACATGACTCTCTTCTATTGCGAGACATAATGATATAGTAGTTCTACATCTTCTTCATCCCTACGAATCCAAGCCTGATAGCTATAGCAATATACTCTGTGAGTCACGCTCTATAGAGGCTATCCCCTATAAAAAATCACTCTTTCAAGCAAAAAAAGAAATCCAAGAATATCTTTCAAGCAACAATGTTGCCTATATCTCTGGAATATCTACAGAGAATCCTGTAGATTTGCTCAATCATTTTTTCAAATATCGATATGCTCGATAATACACACCTTCATCTCGCACTTCTCTTACAAGCTTGATGCACTCATCTAGAGCTAAAAAAAATCCTCCTTACAGGAGAGATATCTCCCGAAGCACTCTGGGAGGAAGTACAGAATAATACACTCTCGCTCAATATATCTGATGAACGCAAAGAAAAAATTCAAGAAAAATATCAGAAAATCGACCAAGAGAAGATAGAAAAATATCTTCACGATAAAACTATAGAGATTATTTCCATTACTGATGCAGGATATCCTGAAAGACTTAAAACTATAGGTCATGCACCAGCATTTCTCTATGTACGAGGGCACTTACGATCTGATATACCACTTATCGGTGTGGTAGGATCACGAAAACATACTCCATATGCCGAAAGAATCCTGAAAAAAATCCTTCCTGATGTGATAGGAAAAAATATTTGAATTATCAGTGGTGGTGCGACTGGGGTCGATACTATGGGACACGAAATTACCATTGCAAATAGTGGATATACGATTGCTGTATTTGGAACAGGGATAGATCGCTGCTACCCTGCCGAAAATAAGAAACTCTTTGAGTCTATATTAGAATCATGAGGAGCGCTTATATCACACTTTCCTCTTAGTACAGGACCTGAGCTTTATAATTTCCCGATCAGGAATGAGATCGTCGCAGCACTCTCGAATGGGATACTCATACCTGAGGCAGGACTTTCTAGTGGCACTCTCATAACTGCACAGCTCGCCCTTGAGCATGGTCGAGATGTTTTCGCGGTTCCCGGAGATATCGATAGAGCAACAAGCGAGGGCACTAATATGCTCATCTCTACAGGACAAGCAAAAATTGTACGATGTGCGGGAGATATACTAGAAGAATATTTTGATCTTGAAAGCCTCGGAAATGGCATGACTCCGATAGTGAAAGCCTCACCCACTTTCGTTAATGATATGGAAAAATCCATCTATGAAGCCATAGAATGAGGAAATACGAGTATTGATATGCTTTTATCAGCTACATTACTTGAGATGACAGATATATTGACCAATATTGCTATGCTTGAGATAGGAGGATATGTGACGATGGATGAGATGGGACGCTACGTCATACAATAGTTAATAGAGATAGTAAGTAGTCAGGAACCGATTTGAGCTTTTTCTGCTTTTCTCTATACTATTAACTATCTCTATTAACTATCTCTATCATGAAACAAGTCGTCCGTACATTTCTCTTCAATTCTGAAGGGCAAATTCTTCTAGCCCAGCACAAGCCTGATACTCCATGGGTACTTCCTGGTGGTCATGTGGAACCTGAAGAATCTCTTCATGAAGCGATGATACGAGAAATACAGGAGGAATTCTGAATCAGAGCTCAATTTTTTGAGATTGATTCAGAAGAAGTGCTTCACCATAGAGGCAAAAAACTTAGTCATCATCCACTTCCGATCGCAATTTATGATCTCGAATATAAAAATAGTGAAGGAAAGGATAAATCTCGTACCGAATACGTATTTCTCATGGAGACTTCGGATACTATAGAAAAAACTCAAATCGAGGAAATCCATGATTTCAAATGGTTTGATCCTGATGATATCCTCTCGATGAAGCCAAATATAGAAATATGGGATTTCATTATTGAAATGCTCGAAAAAATTATCGGAGAAGACGAACAAGAATAGTAGCTTTAATATACTATGTCAGAAAATCCATTTATACTCATATCGACGAAAAAAGTCTACGAAAACCCGTGGATATCAGTTCGTGAGGATAGTGTAGAAAAATGATGAAAAAATGGAATATTCGGAGTCGTAACCATGAGTAGTGGAGTAGCAGTACTCCTCATCAATGAAGAAAATCAGGTTATATTCTCGAAAGAGTATAAATATGCTCTGAAACGATACGATATCAATCTTCCTGGTGGAGCTATGGATAGCTGAGAGACTCCGCTCGAATGTGCCAAACGTGAAACAGAAGAAGAACTCGGATATACTGCGGATGAATGGATTAGTCTCTGATACATCCACCCTCTCACGACACTCATTGAAGAGACTGAATATCTCTTTCTCGCTCGAAAACTGACAAAAACCAAAAAGCACGAAGATGCCTGGGAAGAGATCGAAGAGATACGACTTCCCTATGCGAAAGTCCTTGAAATGGTAGTGAATTCTGAGATTACTCATGCGGCGAGTGTCACAGCAATACTCAAAGCACAAAAATATCTATGATAACTATACAAACTATACATCTCGATGATTATGAGGGCTTCGCAAAGGTAGAGAAAGAAGTGAGTGAACTCCATGCTCGCTCTGTACCTTGGAAGTTTCAGCATACAGATTGAAATTCAATGAGTAAAGAGTATTTCGAAGAGCTCATCTCGCAAAGAGATACTATCTCCCTCATTGCAAAAGAGAAAAATGAGATTGTAGGATTTACCATCGCATATCCTGTAGAGTCTGAGAATATCCCGATTTTGAAACCAAAAAAATGGATGTTCCTCATGAGTTTTTGAGTGAAAGAATCTCACAAAAGAAAATGAATAGGATCAAAATTATTAGAAAACTTAGAAGCAGAAAGTAAAAATGCTTGATATGATTCGATCGGACTCTCCGTCTGGAATTTCAACGAAGAAGCAATAGATTTCTATAAAAAACGATGATTCGAGCCTTTCTCTATCAAAATGCGAAAACCCCTCTCATATGCACCATAAACTTACAGAAATATTCTCACAATATAATAAAATCATCCTCGTAGGCGGATGAACCGGTTGACATATACAGCCGATTGTTTCACTTGCAGAAGAGCTCAGGGATAAAAAACTTCTCTGGATATGAGGAAAGGATTCTAATGAGGAACGAGAGGCAAAAAAGAGTAATATTGAATTCGAAAGTGTAGCAACACTCAAGCTTACAACGACAAAATCACCAAAAATTCTCCTTTATCCACTTATATTGATACAAGGAATTTTTCAGGCAAGAAGAATCCTACAAAAACAATGAGATGGATTTTGTGTGTTCTCTAAGTGATGACCTGGCTCAGTAGCTGTCGGTATCGCTGCATGGACACTCGGTATCCCTCTATATATCCACGAATCCGATACAATTCCTGGAAGATCGAGTAGGATCCTCGGAAAATTCGCGAGCAAGATATTTCTCGGATTCGAATCCGCGAAACAATATTTCGATGAGGAAAAATGTGAATGAGTATGACAGATACTCTCAGGAATATTTTCTCAGAAAGAATCTCAAAATCATGCAATTCCCCAATCACTTTTCTGGAAAACTGAGAAACCTCACATCATCGTCATATGCTGAAGTCAGTGAGCAAAATCGATTTTTGAAGCAATAATTCGAAACTTCAATTGAATACATGAATATGAATGGATTATCGCTCTAGGAAAACTCAATGAATGAATGAAAGATGCTATCGAGAAAATCAAAGATACCCAAGCACTACCTTGGATATCTCAAGAAGATATCGCATACATCCTTCAGGATACAGACATCGCTATCACGAGAGGAAGTGCGACGACTCTCGCTGAAATTGAGATATTTGGTGTGAGAAAAATCATCATCCCACTTCCCTACTCAGCTGATAATCACCAATACTGGAATGCGAAAGAATATGAAAAAAATGGAGATATCCTCCTCGAACAAAAAAATCTCAAAGATCTCCCTGAAATAATCAAAAAACTATGACAAAACTCTCAACATTAAAACATATTGCAGGAAATCTCATACAAGTACGCAAAAAATCATGGAAAATTGGTATACTTATGCTTACCTACGTAGGATTTCTTGCATCAAGTCCATATTTTTATAAAATTCTCATAGATAGCCTCGAAGCAAGTCTTTCTCTCGGGCAGGTCAGCATAGAGCTTATTGGGACGATATTTTTATGGCTCACGATAATTATAGGAACTATAGTTATGAGATATTTTTATGGTATGTATCTTTTGGAAACCGTTCAAAATGATTGGTTTGCATTTCTCATGCGATCTATGAAGATGATGCTACGTCTCCCTATAGACTATCATATCAGTCTCCAGCATGGTGAGAAGCAGAAGATTATCGACCGTGCGAGTGAAGCAGTATGGGATCTCTGAGATAGCGGCATGCTCCACATCATACCGCAATTTCTTGTGACAATTGTGCTGATCATATCATGACTCATGATCGATGTTCGCATGACGCTCATATCACTCATACTCCTTCCCTTTGCGATTATCGGTATACAATATCTCGGAAATAAAGCATACTTAAATCAGAAAGTTGCAAATACTTATTGGGATAGTCTCTTTAATCGTATCGTCGATACTTTTACGAATCTGAAAGTCATACGGATATTTTCTCGTGAAGAACATGAAACCGAGATTATTCAACATAGATTCTCACTCGCACGAGATGCTCAGTATGATATACGGAAGTTTTGGATAATATTCAATGGACTTGGATGATTCATCGCAACTCTTGGTCAGGCAATCACTCTCTCGGTAGGTATATACTTCATGATTCATGGAACACTCTCACTCGGGACACTTTTCTTCTTCATAGGATTTTCTGAGAAGATATATGGACCGATATTTACGATATTCCAAAAATTTCAAGAAACCCTCATCCATATAGCATGATATGAAAAAATGCAGCTTCTCTATGCTATGTGCCCAGAAAGTGATCAAGGAAAAGAGGAATTCAGATGAATCAAAAAGTTTCTAACATTCGAGAATGTGTCATTCATCTATCCAAGTACGACTCGTGAAGTACTGAAGTGAGTGAATATCGAAGTCAAAAAGGGTGAAAAAATCGCTCTCATCGGACATACTGGAAGTGGGAAATCTACCATAGTACAAATTCTTATGCGATTCTATGATTATACTGGTGGCAGTATAAAAATCGATGATAAGAAGATAGAAGATTTTGCACTTGAGAACTATAGAAAGAAGTTCGCGAGCGTATTCCAAGATACGACACTATTTAATGAGTCTATCCGACATAATCTCGAATATGTGCGAGATACTATCTCAGAGAAGGAGCTTCGAAAAGCTGCAAAAGAAGCAAATATCCTCAGCTTTATCGAATCACTTCCAAGTAGCTGGGATACAGAGGTCGGAGAGCGTGGACTCAAGCTCTCTGGATGAGAGAAGCAGCGCATCGCTATCGCTCGAGCTATACTTGCAGATCCTGAGATCCTCATCCTCGATGAAGCAACCAGCGCCCTCGATACCGAGACCGAGCGACTCATCCAGCAATCTCTCGAGAATCTCATGCGATGACGCACATCTATCATCATCGCGCATCGTCTCTCGACGATCCAACATGTCGATCGTATCTATATGCTCGCTGGATGAGAAATCATTGCACATGGTTCACATACTGAGCTCTTGAAGTCAAGTGAAAAATATCGCCACCTGATCGCTCTACAGCATGATGGTTTTGTCGGAGAGGAAGAAATCCTTGAAAATCCAGAGATTTGATTATCATAAGAGTATCATTTAACCTTCCTATTTATGAAAAAAGAATCAAAAATCGTTTGGCAAGATCTCCCAGAAGATCACGACTATCCATCGGCTTGGTCATACCTCTCACTTATCTATGATGAGAAATCTGTAAATGAGATGGTGAAGAATCTCCGTTCTGTACCAAAAACAGAGTATAAAGCGAAAGATATATTCCGAGCTTCTGGACTCTCACTTCTTGGTATCAGTAATTCACACGTAAAAAAAGATAAGGAAAAAATCAAAGAAGGGATTGCTCTCGATCCTCTCCTTCTCGTCCGAGATCAGGTAAATGGGAAAGTCATCATCGCCGACGGATACCATAGACTCTGTGCTGTCTACCAGTTCGATGAAGATGCTGCCATCCCTTGTAAAATTGTATAACTCCTATAGATCAGATGAATATTCGTACGATCAAAACTATATCATTACAAGCACTTCCTATCATAATAATGATAGGACTTATTCCTGTAGTTTCGAGCGATATTCTCCTAACTGGACTCTATATCATGCTCTCGAGCATCGCACTGAATATCCAAAAAGAAAAACATGATCTCCTTATCTACACTATAGGATTTTTCTTTATGCTCATTTCTGAAACTATCTTCATACTGACAGGAGTAGAAACATTTCAGAGGAATAGTCTCTTCGGCATCATGCCACTCTGGCTCCCCTTCCTCTGGGCATATGGTTTCGTAGCGATTCGCAGAGTGATACATATCATCGAAAAATAACTATATTTTTTATATGGATTACAATATTCCACCTTGTTTTTATCGCGTCTCAGTAAAAGCTCTCATCCAAACTCAATGAATAGAAAAGTTTATCCTTCATGACGGGAATTTCTGGCCTTATGTTGCAATACAAGAGAGTCAAGAAATTCAGGCTCTATATGACTCAGTTATCGGTGAATTAAAACCACTTATGCACTATGATATAGAACGAGAATACTTTTTTAATCCTGAAGAAATCAATGATATAACTCTTAGGTGGACCATGTGACATGCTATGAAAAAATACTGATCAACTTTCCAACCTCACATTTCTATCGGTATTGGAGATACCAACACAACTGAATATACTCGATCATTCGAAACAAAATGAATCGGAGTCTACCAGCTCGGGAATTATTGTACCTGTCGAAAGGAATTATTTTCTCTCACTTTCTAAGCTATGTCCACTTCTAAAGAAACTCTTTCCTACTTCCTCGAATGCCTCGATAGCATACCAGACCTCCGTACAAAAGCAATGTTTGGAGAATATGGAATATATTCATGAGATCGACTCTTTGCTCTGGTTTGTGATAATACGCTGTTTCTGAAGACTTTTCCCGAAACACTTTGATATTTCGAAGATACAGAAACAAAAGCCTATCCAGGAAGCAAGAATACCGCACCAGTGAATCCAGAATGGCTCGAAAATCGAGAAGAACTCATACAGATAACGAAACTCACACTTGCACTTATTCCTCCACCGAAAGCAAAGAAGAAGAAATCTTAACCCCTATATCTCTCCCTCGCCCTTGCCGCACTCTCTTTTTGTCCGACGATAGGACCGATATAGACTCACTTGAGATCAAGCGAATGAATCCTTTTCGGATCGATACCTTCTAACTCTGGAAGGTATTTTTTGATGAATTTACACTCTGCATCGAATTTCTCTGATTGAAGCAGTGGATTAAATATCCTCACAGGCTTTGGATCAGCACCCACCGATGCACTCCACTGCCAGTTCCCGAAGTTCACTGCTTCATCATAGTCGATAAGGTATTTTTTGAACCATTTTTCTCCGAGTCGCCAGTCGATCCCGAGATTCTTCGTGAGAAATGATGCGACTACCATACGAAGACGATTGTGCATCCAGTTTGTCTCGATGAGCTGGCGGATAGCAGCATCGACGAGAGGATATCCTGTCTTTCATTTTTGGAACATCTCCCATTCATAACTCGACTCATCTCAATTCCACTCGATCGTCCGACGACGTTCCTGGAATTCGAGAGAGTAAGTAAATGGGAAATAATAAGCTATATGATACCAAAATTCTCGCCAGATGATCTCAGAGAGAAGGGTAGGATTTTCTTTCACTTTTGCGTATATCTCCCGCACAGAGAATATCCCAAATCGGATATAGGGTGAGAGTCGTGTCGAGCCATCTATGGCAGGAAGGTTCCGAAGGTTATCATAGTGAGCAAAATCTCGATCCATACGTGCGCGGCCCAACTGCATTGTCCAAAGTGGATGATGAGGAACTGTGATGATCGCTCCTACTTCTGGGCGATCATCGGGGACGAACCATTTCGTATTTTTGCCTTCAAATTTTTGGATATCGAGCCTCTTCGGATGTGCTATGAGGAACTTCTTCCAGAGCATCGAAAAGGGAGTAAAAACCTTCCTTTGCTCACATTCTTGTGGTTCGACCAAAAGAAAGTCCTGATATGTATGAAATTCGATTCATTTCACATCACAGAGAGCGAGTATGTCATCATCTCGATTTTTCCCTCGTGGAGAATATGACCGATTCACATATACAGCATTGATATTATATTTCTCTATGAGGCCCCGAGTGATATCTTCTGGATTTCCTTGGTATACCATAAGTCTTCCTCATACTTTCTGGAATTTGATATCGATAGACTCTAGTACTTCTCGGATAAACCCGAAACGTGGATCATCGATACCAAAATCCTCTATTGCACGAGCGTCATGGATAAAAATAGGAAGTACTTCTTCTGAGTTTTTCATAGCCTCGATAAGAGCCGTATTATCATGAAGGCGAAGATCTTGACGGAAGACGAAGAGAGAACGTTTGTACATGTATTATTTTCTTATTTTTAAACGAATATACTCTATAAGTTTATGAATCCTCAGAAGGAAAAATATCTTTATCGAATGTCGTCTCACTATATGGATACCAAATAAGAGAATCCCCGAAAAGAGGATCATGATCCATCCTGCTGGAATCGGTGTGACAAGCCCAAGAAGTCAGAAAAGAAAGAAAAATAATGCAAAAATAGCTCGAACAAGAAATGGTAGCATCATAATCTTCTGATACCATGGATGTACACGAAGTCGATAGAATAGATCTTTAAGTCTCTGTCGATATGTCTTCCTTAATCTTGAATTCATAGAAAGAGAGTTGCTTTTACTATTTTTGCTTCCATTTTCGGTTTATCTTGTCCATCGACTGGAAGTCGCTCAATCTCATCGACTATGTCCATACCCTCGATCACATGACCGAATATCGAGTGTTTCCCATCGAGGAATGAAGCATCTTCACTCGTAACGATAAAAAATTGTGAGCCATTGGTATTACGACCAGCATTCGCCATAGAGAGGACTCATTTTTTATGAGTGAGTTCTCTATCAAATTCATCTTCGAAAGGTCGAAACCAGAGAGATTTCCCTCACCTTCCCGTCCCAGTAGGATCACCTGACTGGATCATAAAATCACGAATCACACGATGAAATATGATTCCATCATAATATCATTGCTTCACGAGTCCAGAGAAGTTCTCGACAGCTTTCGGTGCTGACTTGGGAAAAAGTTCAATCGTAATATCTCAAAGATTCGTAGAAAGGAGGATTTTTGGATTTTGCATAAGAAAATTATATAAAATAGTGCTCTGTCATCGCGAAGAAAAAGATGAATCCGAGTGAAGCGAGGAGAGAGGTCACCCTGGGGTGTGAAGCGATCCAGGAAAAATAATATGAATTCCTAATATTGCCTGGATTGCTTCGTGTCTCGCAATGACGGAAACAGAATACGACGTCGCGATGACGGAATAATAAAATTCACCGTTTTTTAGTATTTTTACTACATTCCCGGCATATTGAGCCCCATAGAACTCATAACTCATTTCATACGATCTGCAGCGATCTCTTGAGCTTTTTTCATACCCTTATTAATTGCTTCAGTTACTGCTTTTTCGAGCTTTACTTGATCTTTCAGAATAGATGTATCTTCTATAACCGTAGAAACAACCTTGAGTTGACCATCGATAGTAACGACAACTCCATCGACCTCAGCTTCGATATGAGTATTGCTGAGTTCTTCTTGTATTTTTTGAGCTTGCTGTTGGAGCTTCATCATTTCTTGTGCTTGTTTGAAATCCATAGATAGTAAGTTAGTAGAATAGAAGTTTGTTAGTTATAGTAAACTCAATTGTATAGTACCATGCTCTGTCATTCCGGGCTTGTCCCGGAATCTAGTCGGGGAAATAGATTCCTGCATATGCAGGAATGACAAGAAAGTAGCTTATGTAAGTTAGTATACTATAATGAAACAAATCGAGAATATAGTAGAAAAAAATAGAGAAAAAGCAAGATTTTAGAACAAATATATACTTACTTCCAGAATTTCATCGCCTTGAGTGATGTACTATTCCCGTGAAGAGAATTCCAGATATAGATACAGATAACTACACTATATATAGTGACTGCGACTCTCTGTTCGAAGAGGATATGCGCGAACCATACCCCTGACATCGTCCAGAGGAATACCCCTGATATAATATAGGTCTTATATCGACACTGGAGTTCTGAGACGATTAGAGGGATAGCGCCCAAGGCAAATATCGCATAATAGAGATCTCCAGGCGCACCGAAGGAAAGTCCGAGAGAGCGAATCCATACCGTGATATTGAGTGCGCTCGCCATGATGATCCATCCGAGAGTGATATCAATACTTGATCGGATTATCAGATGTGTTCCACGAGTACGAGAGAAAACATAGAGAAGAAGTCAGAGTATAGCAAGCATAATGAGAAGCGCTGTCCCGATCCAGATATAGCCCCAGGGGATGAGCCATACTGCCGTCAATCCTATAGCAAGAGAAAAAGCTAGGAGTGTATGGGTATCGAGTTTCATCTTTCCTTTCTGAAAAAATGCAACATACACTCAGGCGATGATCCACGAGAGATATATCAGCGACCATATACCAAAAGTGAATCCAGCAGGCGTGACTGATGTCGCGAACATCGCAGAGATATCTGCCTGTGTCATCCCACCGATAAGATATGGTGACCCGGGAATACTCACGAGTGTCGTGAATCCGATGGTGAGGATGGCAGCGATAAGGAGAAGAAATCGAGTCATAGAGAAAAAGCTAAGAAATAAAATCTTTCGGAAAATCAATGAACCGAAAAATATGTGCGAGACTTTGAGAATGTGACCAGATTTGTTTTTCTCCAAATTTTTCTATCGGAAGCCATACTATATCGATACACTCATCTGACATACCGAAATGAAAGTCGAGAATCTTCACAGGAAAGTACATCATAAGTACGGGATAAAAATCATCCTCATTTTCATCTTTATGATATCGATCATCGAGCTCAGTAAGCTCAATATAGAGGGGTTCTTCTGCTACATGGAAATTTTCATGAGAGATTCACATCTCTTCTTCGACCTCACGGATAAGTCCCATGTGAAAATCTTCACCCCAATCCAGTCAACCACCAGGAAGATCATACATACCACCATCTTCTCTATAAAATCCAGACTTCTTATCTTTGTACCTTGCTTCCTTGAGAAGAAGAATTTCATTATTTTTATTCATTACAATAGCCTTCATCGTGAGTCTCTGAAAGTTTTTTGGGATCTTTTTCCCTCTTCTATAGTATTGTTCGCCAAGATGAGGAAGATGTGGAGGGAAAAATTGAGTCATACTATTTAGAAGATCTGAGTTGAAAATTTTCAATTTTTTGCATCCATAATTGCCTCTATCCATTGTTCTCCATTGCGTCGAAAACACTCATCGGTACACCATCCGAGTTCTGCTCAAGGAAGGATATTTCATGAGAAATCTCAGAGTTCTCAGATTCTATCATCACAGGCATATCCTGATAGATTTCCTTCTTCTACTAACGATATAAACTTTGGATGATCGATATGCGCAATAGAGACGAAAATGGCTCTAGGGTTCAGATTTTGGAGAAGCGCATCCGAAAAGAGATTGTCTGTCTCATCATTCTTGGCAAGAGCATAAACGAGAACATCAGATGATATGAGAAGATCTGATAGTTTTTGATATTCGAATTGTTCATTTCGCGAATTTCGAGACCAATATGACACATTCATCCCGATTCCTGAAGCGATCTCAGCAATCCGAGATCCGATCCTCCCGAGTCATATCACTCAGAGCTTTCTTCATCGAAGTTCGATTCAGCGATACCGTTCAAAGTTTACTACACATCACTCTCTCAGAACCATAGGAAGCTTACGAGCAAGAGCGAAAATCATAGCAAAAGCTTGTTCTGCTACCGCGTTGGTCGAAAAACCACGAAGATTCGTCAGGGGGATATTTTTTTCTTTCAGATATTCTCTGTCTATGTAGTGAAAGGCTGTCGTCTGCAGACATATTGCTCTAAGATTTTTTATCTTTTCGAGATTTTCACGCGTCACTTTCCAATTACAAAAATCAGGATCTAGTGCTACTATTTTTTCATCATGCGACTGAAGACTCTTAAGAGAATCAAGTGGAGTTGGTGTGGTAAAATACTCTACTTCAAATTCTCACGCTAAGCACTTCTTTTGCTCGTCTGAGAATACAAGATGGATATTCGGGGAAAGAATGATAAGTTTCATATTCTACGTTTACTTATCTAAGTATAGCCATATTTATATCAAAATCATATAATTATACTGAATTATATTGACGAATATAATTTTTAATTAAAATAAATATCATGAATGCTCAAAATAAAGATATCATCGTTGTGTGATGATGAGTTATAGGACTCACAGTTGCCCATATTCTTCGTAAAAAAACAGGAGAGAGGATACATATTATCGGACAACAATTTGGTACCGAGGTACCTACATCTTCGGTCGCATGAGGTATGTGGTGATCGCCTACTGGATCTGAAGTTTCTCCTGAAGTTTCCAAACTCTATACAAATACTCTCCTATGATTTATAGAAATCATCGATGATCTAGGATCGACTGTAGAAATAGTTCGAGGAAAAGAGCTTTTTCGTGAATGATCGAAGTGACGACCAGTATGATATGAGTATTTAGATCTCTTTCGATTCATGAGTTCTGATGAAGTAAAAGATCTTCATCAAAGCGCTCAATGGTGATATCGCTGGAAAATACCTATGGTGCATACGCAGAAATATCTAGACTACTTGTTACGAAAAAATCAAGAAGCATGAGTTACTACAGAATTAGTTCCGTTAGGTAGAAATGATTTTGATAAACTCGTAAGTCAATGAAGAACCATCGTGAATGCTACAGGATTCGCTGCCCGTGAATTTGCTGATGATAGCAATATCTATCCTATAAAGTGACAACATATTATTTTCGAGAAAATCCCTTGAGATGATCAGGAATATATCGGATATGATGAGCATCCCGATGGGATGACGTATATCATCAGAAGATGAAATGAGGTAATCATCGGCGGTGCTCAAGAAGTATGAGTAGAAAATAACTTATACGATCTCGATGAACAAAAGCTCTTCGAGAGAGCACTTAGTATCGATCCTACCCTTATACAATATCGTGACCAAAACCCGAAAGCACGACTCGCCTGAGTGCGCCCTGCAAGAAAGTGATGACCTAGGATCGAGCAGATCTTATGAGGCCTAATCTTATTCATGCCTATGGTCATGGTGGTTCTGGATTTAGCACTTCTATAGGTACAGCTCAGAGGGTATCTGAGATAGTTCACAATCTTTCCTCGCGATAATACTCTTATTATTTCTTCGGCCACCATGGCACAAACACGCTCGTCTTCCTCTTGTACTCTTCCCACTCTGGCCTTCCTGCATATCGAACCTTCTGAAGA
>JAYWFD010000054.1:0-15090 GCA_043778965.1 Candidatus Altimarinota bacterium | reverse complement strand
CAGTAGGAGGGACGACTGGAGGAGGAGTAGGATCTACATCAAGACCAGCACATACGACAGCAACCTTAAACGCTTCACCACGAGATGATGATGCATTTGGGCGGAAGTACATACCAGGAGATACACATCCGATCTCGTTAGCACGGTTTACATATCCGCGAAGGTCACCAAGACCATCGACATCCATGTATCCAGCATCGACATCAGAACCAGTTTCACCAAGTGATCCGAGGATCATCTTGACCATTTCAGCACGAGTGATATTAGCAGAAGGACGGAAAGTTGCAGAAGCTGTAGATACGACACCTGCATCAGCAAGAGCCTCTACATAACCACAAAGATCTCCGAGACCAGCACCGACATCACTATAGACATCACCAGAACAAGCCGTAGCCTCGATACCACCGAGGTTAGCGACCACCTTTGCGATTTCCGCGCGGGTAATATTGTTGCCGAGACGGTATCCAGCTTCAGTAGACTGAGCTGAAATAACGCTGTTATCAGCAAGAACTTCAGCATAGGTAAGAAACTCAGAAGCAGCAGAAACAAGTGAAGCACTTGTAGAAACCGCGACGAGAGTCGCTACACCCACAACAGAAGTAAGCTTCGTAAGGAAGTTACTCATAAATATATATGGGTAAAAAAGTAAAAAATGCGGATATCTCCGCGAGCGGGAACCATTTTTGACAATCATGGTCAGTGATCATCGGGTGATAATTTCTGGTCAGGAAATTATCGCCTTTCTCACTTGCGTGAGAGAGGTTAAAGCTTTAACCTCAAGTTATTTGCATAACGAGAGGAAAGGGATTAGATTTTAGATTTTAGGTTTTAGACTGAGCAGAATGCTCAAAATCTATAATCTCCAATCTGTAATCTCAGCTCTTTCCTCCCCTTATACAGTGATCTTGAGCGACCAAAGCAAAAGGAAAATGATGTTAAAGAACATCCGCAAAGACAATCGTCCTGCAAAATACGCGATTAATAATATGAAAACAGGGAGGTAAAGTCAAATGAAAGTAAGCCCTCTTCACGATATTTTCACAACAGAAAATAATCGGAATGAGATAAATAAAATATGCAAGTATAATATTTTCCCTTCCTGAAGAGGAAAATCGGGAAAATCGAGAAAAATAAATTCCTTTTTCGCAAAAAACACCTACAATGAGTCTGTCATTCGGAAAAAGCAGTGTACAACGAAGCCTTATGAGAGAAAAACTACAAAGATCCAACTATAAAATCCAAAAAAACATACACTCCTGATGAGGCTTGCCTCCGAATGCTGGTTTCCTAGCCTTCAATAACTTCAGATATTTATGTCTATAAACGTTCTCATAAGCCTCATCCTTGGATGAGTATTTGGTGGTGGTATTATATATTTCTTTCAAAACCGTAAAAATACGGAAGTTGCCAATACGCTCCTCAAATCTGCGGAAGAAAAAGCAAAAATGATCATATCTCGAGCAGAAGAAACTCGTGATACTACAAGACAGGAAGCAGAAGAAACAAAAAATGATCTCAAAGAACGTAAAGATCAGATCATTCAAAGCGAAGAACGTCTCATAGAGAAAGAAAAACGCATCGACCAAAAATCTGAAGAAATCGATGGAAAAAAAGAAATTTTGAGCGGAAAAGAGAAAGAGCTCGAAGGAAAACTCGAAGATGCTGATAAAAAATCTCGTCAGCTCGAAGGAAAACTCGAAGAAATGGCAAAACTCTCTCAAGAAGATGCCAAAGATATGCTCATGAAATATACCGAGGAACGCTATGAGAAGGATATCCTCTGACTTCTCGAAAAAAAGAAAAAAGAACTCAAATCACGAGAAGCGGATGTCGCTCGTGAGATTATTATCAAAAGTATACAGCAGTACGCTTGAGAAGTATGTGGTGAGACGACCCAGACTCTCGTCACTCTCGAAAGCGATGATCTGAAAGGCAAACTTATAGGAAAAGAAGGTCGTAACATCATCGCATTTGAAAAAGCTACTGGGGTATCACTCATCATCGATGATGCTCCTGATACGGTATTTCTCTCAAGTTTCGATCTTTTCCGCCGATATATCGCGAAGAAGTCTCTCGAAGATCTCATAGAAGATAAGCGTATCCAGCCAGCTCGTATAGAAGAAATCGTCGAGAAAAATCAACAAGAAGCTGATAAGCTCATCACTGACCTCGGTCGAAAGACCGTAGAGGAAATGGGGATCATCGGTATACCGGACGAGATCATGCCTCTTATAGGGAAATTTCGATTCCGTACGAGTTATGGTCAAAATATCCTCATGCACTCCAAGGAAGTCGCCTATATCGCTGAAGCGATCGCAAAACTCATCGGTGCAGATCCAGTGCTTGCACTCAAATGAGGACTTCTTCATGACCTTGGGAAAGCTATGGATCATGATATCGAGGGCACGCATCCTGAGATCGGTGGACGCATAGCCCGTAAATACGGGCTGGATGAAAAGATCGTCAACATCATCGAATGACATCATGATGACGTCCCTCAGATATGTATCGAGACGAAGATCGTACAGATAGCAGATGCCATATCTGCTGTACGACCTGGAGCACGTCGTATGAATGTAGAAGACTATATCAAGCGTATCCAAGAGATGGAGAATATCGCTATGGGCTTTTCTGGTGTCAACAAAGCTTACGCTCTCTCAGCAGGACGAGAGATACGAGTATTCGTCGATGCTGATACGATGACTGATATAAACGCGAGTAAAGTAGCTCAAGATATCGCCGCGCAAATCGAAGCAAACTGTAACTACCCATGAGAGATTAAAGTGATTGTATTTCGAGAGAAGCGCATAGTGGAATATGCTAAATAAATCTTTATACATTGCTTAACCATATGTTTCTACTCTTTAAGTTTATGTCATGTACCCTACTTTAGAAATATTTAGTGTGAGATTTTACACTTTTGGTTTTGTAATAGCATGTACATGGCTTTTATTCTTTATACTGCTTCACCATTTTTCACTTCGAAGGGGCATTCTTCGGCCAATATTCTCTGATATATTTACTTTTACTCTCTCGATATTCTTCTTTTCCCGTGTGTTTCATATACTCAGGGACTGGCTTGATGAGAAGTTCATCCTTATGGAACTCTTCAATGGAAGAATAGGAGAGTTTTTAAAACTTTTTTTCATCCCACAAAATTATCTCTTTTCTCTTTTTGGTGCGATAGTAGGCTTTACTCTCATCTTTTTTATTAAAACTCATACAACTGTAAAGGATCGTGGTCGCTATATTGACGCTATTATGCTCGCATTTCTCTTCTCCTGTTTGCTTGGATACGTAGGATCTTTCCTCGGAGGACAAGTCTATGGTATACCATTTTCTTCGCCATTTTCTATGACCTATGACCATATTGATACCATTGTCAAAGATCGTGCCCCTCTTTTTCCTCTCGCATTTCTTTATATTATAACTATTGGTGGTATACTTTTTTTGGGACAAAAATTCTCCTATAAAAAAATTCTTCCTGATGGCTTTATGGGATATCTGTATATCGGGGCATTTTCACTGATGATTTTTCTCGGGGAATTCCTTGACGGTGCAAGAAAGGATATCTTCTATGACTTCTTTTCTCTCAGCTTAAATCAGATATGAGCTCTGTTTGGACTCATTTTTGCCGTCTTATGATTTCTTCGACTTATACAAAAGAAAGTATAGGGAGAGCTCGTGGGCTTTTCCTTATATTTTGCGGGGGCTATATTTTATGAGATATTCTTGGATGTCTCCGAGATATTATGAGTGTTTCTCTTCTGATATTGGTAACTTGAGTGATTCTTTCTTTCAGAAGAGGATACCTTCATATTGTACTCTCTTTCTTTCTTGGATTAAGTATGGGGTACTATCTCTGACAATACGCTAGTATAGAGCAGGAAGCAAAGTATAACGAACTTCGTAGTCTCACCCATGAATTCACTCTCAAATGAAATATACAAGGAACCATAAAGAATCTCCTTTTTCAGAAAGAACGCACGAAAGTATATCTCCTATATATCGACAACTTCGACACTATCGACAACTTCGACACTCATACAACTAACCCTTTGGCAAAAAGGGAAGTTCGTACTTCTATATTTGTCGAAATTCCATCAAATCTGACTCTTAGAAGTGGAGACCGAATACTATTCACTGGAAAAATCGAGTGAAATATCATCTTTCCGCTTCATAGTTTTTCTCGTTATGCATACTTTCACGGATGATTTGGAACTATCTTTATCCCGAGTTTTACCCAAGTGTCTCGCGTAGTTCCTGGAAAGATCGAGCAGATCAAAAAATCATGGAGTCATATTTTCGAGATATACTTTCCTAGAGATATCGCTGGAACCCTCCTCGGAATGACTATAGGCTCAATAGAGTTGCTCTCACGTGAAACCAAAGATGCATTTATCGCGACAGGAACTTCGCATATACTCGTAGTAAGTGGCTCAAATATAGCATTTCTTATTATTCTCCTCACTTTTTTCTTGAAATACTTCCCCATAGGAAAATACTTTCGTTCTAGTATCATTATATTTTTTATTCTCTTTTATGGTACTCTCGTATGATGGGATGTATCTGTAGTAAGGGCTACCCTTATGGGTATACTCTCCTATAGTATCGTGGAATATGGCGGAAAGTGATCGAGTCGAGCATCCCTCGCTTTTGCTTGCATGGTGCTGACATTCTACAGTCCTCTCGCACCCCTCTATGATGCATGATTCTGACTCTCATTTTCCGCGACATTTGGAATACTCATATTCCATAGACGTATAGAAAAATGGTGCAAAAAATATAAAATTCCCCACACTCTTACTTCTATAGTTTCTATAAGTATCGGAGCTATGTTATGAAGTCTTCCTCTGGTGATTTACCATTTTGAACGCCTTCCTATATCATCACTCCTTGCAAATATATTGATTTGAGGAATTCTCGGATGGATACTATTTTCCAGTCTATTTTTTGTAGGAATTCACTTAGTATCTCACACTATTGCGATCATAGTTGGCTATTTTGTATATATTCCTACCAAATTCATCCTTCTTCTCTCCTGATTTTTTCAAAATGGCTGGGTTGTAGTTATTCCAAAATCTCTTGCTCCTCTTATCACTGTTTTTCTGCTTGGTATATTCATCTATATCTTCCTGGAGGAAAGCCTAAAAAAAGATATAGAGGCATAATAATGATTAGTTCATTCCAAAAAAGTCATTTGTATTGACTGAAGTTTTCTGTGTTAAGTCGTTATCTGCACTATCGAGAAACATGTGGAGTATTTTCTCATATTCAGAGATAATAAATAGCGCATATGTTTCTGATTTTCTTGATTCTATAGTAACATTCGCTGTTTTAAGAAAAAATGAGAAAAATACACTTACTGACTTCTCTGCAATATTTCTAGTGGAAGTCGAAAGAAGATCGATTGTTTTCTGATGAAGTATGACTGAATTATCATTACGAGAAAGGAACTCTTGGGCTGATCCCATCCAAAGTGTCACCCAGTCTCGTATAGATGTATCAAGATGATCATCATGAAACTCACATAATTCCGAGTAGTGGTGAATCTTAGTGTACGTATCTATGGGTATATTTTTCCCGAGTTTTATAAAAAGATGGTGAGCTGCTTCGGGATATACAAGGGCAATAATAACAAGAATAAATCTTGAGGGATACGAGTTTTGAAGGAGAAGCACTACACTCGGAATAAGCTCTTCGTAGAGGGGGTTCTTAATAAATCTTGCAAGAATAAGAAAGAGATCATCATTATCTTGTTTTGCTTTTTTCTCATCTTTTTGTGTCTTTTGTAGTTGTGATTGAGCACGACGGGACGACTCTTTTTGTTTTTCACTTTTCTCACTTGGTGCCTCTGAAGAAGTACCTCATATTTCACCACTCTCAAGGCTAAGATCATCTAAAGACATAATATTTTATAATACAGTATGTACAAAATTATCTGGAACCGGAAATCTTCTCGCAATTTCTCGAACTTTTTCCCGAATTTCTCACTTCTTTTCCTTGTTATCCTTATTTTTCATAGTTTCTATCATGAGCTCTGCGACGAGCTCACAATCAGATTCTTTGAGTCATCGCGTCGTAATAGCTGGCGTACCGAAACGTATACCCGATGGATCCATCGGCTTACGAGTATCATCTGCTATGGAATTCATATTCAGTGTAATACCTACCTCATCCAATACTATTTGTCACTCTTTCCCTGATATACCGAGAGAACTCCAGATATCCGCAAGGAGGAGGTGATTCTCTGTACCTCCTGTGAGAAGACGAATATGATGGTTTTTAAATACCTTTTCCATCGCTTTTGCATTGAGAAGGATTTGATGTGAGTATTGCTGAAATTCGGGTGTCAGTGCTTCTGCAAATGCAACTGCTTTAGCTGCTATTATATGCATATGTGGACCTCCCTGAAGACCTGGAAACACGGATTTATCAATTTTTTTGGCAATCTCTTCACTTTCTCGAATAAGGATGAGTCATCATCTTGGACCCCTAAGAGTCTTGTGTGTAGTAGAAGTAATAATATCAAAACCGTAGTGAAATGGATTTTTCACAGCTTTTCCAGCGATAAGTCCAGCAATATGAGCCATATCAGCCATAGTAATTGCTCATACTTCCTTTGCAATATCGACAAATTTTTGATAATCAAGTTCCCTTGGATATGCGGAAAATCCCGCAAGAATAATTTTTGGTTTTGTTTCTATGGCGACGCGTCGAAGTTCTTCAAAATCTATTTCGCCTGTTTCTGGATCTTTCATCTTATATCGTACAAAGTTAAATATCTTTGAGATATATGTCACTGGGTGACCATGAGTAAGGTGTCCACCATGCGAGAGATCCATGCCGAGTATAGTATCCCCTGGTTCACAAAGAGCAAAGTATGTAGCGATATTCGCGGGGGCTCCTGAGTGTGTCTGCACATTTGCATATTTACAGTCGAAAAGCTTACAAGCACGCTCTATACAGAGTTCTTCGAGTGGATCTGTAAAGTCTTGTCCTCCGTAATACCGCTTATGTGGATATCATTCTGAATATTTATTTGTAAAAACTGATCCCATTGCTTCATGACAAGCACGAGAGACATAATTTTCTGAAGGAATAAGTTCAAGACCTGAAAATTCCCTATTCTCCTCTCATTGTATCAGTGCTGCGATTTTCGGATCTTGTTGTTCGATATGTATGATATCTTGTGGTGTACTCATAATAGTTAAAATAAAGTAATAAATAAAATATTTATTACTATTCTAGTCTCGTGTTTGGGTTACACTTATAAAACATAGGGGAAATATTATTGTGTAAAGTCTTTCCTTTTCATTTCTTCTATTACTTTTTCGTGGTTATTATTCGTCGAAAGTAGGGTATTGATGATTGCTTTTGCATTTTCTTCTTGGCGATCATACCGTGCTGTGAAGTCTCTATCAAAAAGAGGTATAAAAATATCTGGTGTTATCCCATTATTATCAATATTTTTATCCTGTGGCGTATACCACTTAGCAATAGTAAGCTTCAGTATACTTCAGTCATCAAGGATAAATGGTTCTTGCACTGATCATTTTCCATAAGATTTCTCACCTACTATGATTGCTCTCTTATGATCTTGGAGGGCTCATGCAACAATTTCTGTAGCTGATGCTGAAAGATTATTTATTATCATAACAATTGGGAGGGTTGTATTTGTATATTTCGATGATTTTGTATAGAGTGAAGCTGCTTTTTTAGGATCATTCTCTTTTGTTATAACAGCAAGAGTATAATCTGGTAGAAGGAGTGAAAGTATATCTACAGAAGCATTGAGATATCATCACCCATTATTACGAAAGTCCAGTACTATACCCTTTGCTCAAGAGGCTGTAAGTTTTTGGAGTGATTTCTGAAACTCTTCTGGAGTTCTCTCTCAGAAAAAAGCTACTTCAATATACCCAATATCAAGAAAAGCTCAAGTAAACATTTTTTCTTGTGTAGAGGGTATAACTATGGTACCTCTCGTAACTTCTGTGGAAATTATGGAACTATATTCTCATCTACTATAACTCATTTGAATTTTAGATCATTTTGGTCATCTAATTTTTTTTACTGCCTCTTCTGCACTCATACCAAGCATGCTTATATCTCATACTTTTAATAAAATATCTCAAGCTTGGAGTCAAGCTTTTTTTGCTGGTGAAGTATCAAATACTTTTCGTATAATAATACCTCTTATATGTTCATCTATTACTGCTCATATACCCTCAAAATCACCATTTAAAATTTCGGAAAACTCCTTAGCCTCTTTCGGTGGAAAATAACTACTATGTTTATCTCAAAGAGATTCTACAAGTGAAGTTATCATTCAATTTTCTATATCTTCTTTTGATTTTTGTGAAAAATGGTAATATTCATCTTGAATAATTTTTTCTACATTTTTAATTTTATCTGATGAAAAAACTGAACTTCAAGATATACTCGTCTCTTTTTTTTTATTTACGCTATTTCAAAAAGAATGTATATTCGATCATAATAAAATACCTATAACAAGAATTGTTATATAAAGATATTGTTTTACAAAGGACATACTATCTTAAAAAATTAATAAATCTAAAATTGGGAAATGAAAATTATATACGAAAATAGTGTAGTAATTTATATAATAAAAACAAATAAATATACTTACATAATTTACAATTTTAAAAATGTGAAAAACTTAGAAAAAAACATTCTATATAATACTCAATTGATGTGTAAATCATCATAAAATGTATAATTCTTTTCTAGTAAAATCGAACCCTTAAAGTCGTTATTTATTTTAACTTTTTTCTAATATAAAATAGTAAATTTAAAATCTAATAATCTTTAGAAGAAAGAATAAAGAATAAATTTGTAAAAAAAACAAAAAGTTATACAATTTTATGTATGTTTGGTACATCTTTTTTTTCATCAAGAAGCGATAAAGAGATAATCTTGATAGAGATTATTAGGAAGCTTTCTATATCAGAATCAGAAAAGGATATATATATCCTTTCACTTGAGATACTCGATGCTGTAGATTTTGATAATTTTTATCAAAAAATAACATCACAGTTTCATTTAAAAAATAATATGGGACACACTACCATAGAACCATTTACTACAACACTTATTTAGTATATTTCTATGCAATTTCGAGCTATTTGTTCTAAGTGAAATCAAAAACTTACACTTTCTCTTTCAGCATTAAATATTGATGAAGCAAGGGGTCTTTTGCATGGGCAAGGGTATTCTATTATGGAGATACAAGAAGTATCGAGTAGTACACAGCAATTATCTGAAGATAATGCAGGAAATTTTTTCTTTTTTGATGCGAATATTAATTGACTTACAAAATCATGAAAAATTCAATCTATAGATGTATTTAAAGCATATAAAAAACTTGTAGATGACCTAGGATATAATATAATATATATTTATACCACAGAAGGTATGAATGAGCAGCAGAAAAAAATGATTACAGCAAAAGTGAAAGACGGGTATATGATGTATAAACAGAGTATGGGGTTTGATACAACAGAAAAGAAAATTCAAACAGAAAAAGAAGTAGATATGCAAGAGATATCACCTCTTATGTTAAAGGAAATAGAACATTATACAACAATCATTGATTCTACGATAGAAAAAATACAAAATCTTTTTCTTAAATATCATAATACTATAACTCCAGAAAAGAAAATAGAATTAGAAAATATAGAAAATACACTTGCACAAGGAAAATGAATGTCGAATCTTTGAAGAATGAAAATTCTCGTAGAAAATGCTTTAAATATTATATGAAGAGTTGAATCTGAGTTTATAAAATCAGGAACAAATGGCGAAAAAAGGAAGATCCTTGATGAAACAAACTCTCTACTAAAACAAATAGGTTCATCAAATAGAATAGAGACAGAGGTAGATAATAAAAATGATATTAAAAAAACTATATCTTCA
Source organism: Candidatus Altimarinota bacterium (assembly GCA_043778965.1). Classification (GTDB taxonomy): domain Bacteria; phylum Patescibacteriota; class Gracilibacteria; order BD1-5; family UBA2023; genus JAGOMW01. Next base: position 5,151 of record JAYWFD010000054.1, on the reverse strand, counting down.
TTTTTTAATTCATTTACAAAAAAAGAAGTATCAAAAGTAGAGCAAAAAAAGAAAGTAGATACGAATTCCTTCATTTTTTATAAAAATCTTCGAGAACTTAATATTTATAAATCAAACTTAAATAAAGTAGTAATAGATATAATAAAATCAATTCTAATGTTTGATTTTCATCAAACAAAAAGGCTTCTTCTTAAGAAAAAACTTCTTGAGCAAGATATTCAAATTATCGATAATAGAATTCATAATAAAAATATATCTTATTCAAGAATCATTAAAGGAACAAAATACTATACGGATGGGTTCCTTTCAATATTTCAAAATATATGAGATATAATTCTTTATGGATTATTTATTTATACAATTATATTTCTTAGTATAGATTCATTTGTCAAATTTTGATGGATGCATATCTCTCTTGAGGCAAGATCCTTTCTTTATATTTGTATTTTTTCTCATATAGCATTTCTTTTTTCCTTTTTTAGAACCATCTTTTCCTTTTTTATCCTTTGATGAATTTTTATTACGTCATTTATCTTTCTTTCACTTAATTTCTAGATTATGTATGTACTTATAGTTGCTATACATACTGTATTTTTCACTACAGCACATCTTCTTGGTTATAGAATAATAGAGGTTATTTTTCTTATTCTAGGGTTATTTTTCTTATTTTATTTTTCTCCCCTCTTTTTTCTAGATGAAGAGAAAGAAGAGAAAAAAACAGCGGCTTCACTTTCATTTCAATCAATACTTACAAAATTCTCTCCAAAAGAGTCTATACTTCTCCCGATAACCCTCCTTTATATAGCGGTATATTGATTTATATTTTCAGTTTTTTGAAAGACACATGATATTTTTTCACTTCATGCTATTATTATTACAAGCATTTATCTTATTTTTATAGGCTATTGTCTCGCTTTGTATTGGAAGCATGATATTTTTTTCGAGGTTTTTCGGTTTCACACATTTTTCACACTTATTAGTACAATTATTTTTTCTGTTTCTTCCCCCTTCCAAAATATTGACTACTCACTTCTCCACCCTTTTGTAGGATTTATAGGTATAGGGGCTTCTGTATTTCTTCTATCATACACAAAAAAAGAAAATACTATTTTTCTTTCCAGTTTTCTTCTCGCATTTTTCTGAGTTATATATCTTTTTCTTATTCTCACTTTTCCAAATATTACCCTTCTTTCCCTCTTATTTATAGGGGTTATGACATCATTTATTATTTTTGAAATATTTCCAAAAATATCATTTTTTCACTCTTCTACTACATTTTTTCAATACTTTTCACTTTGAATTATTCTTTTTTTCCTCCCATTTATTGTATATATTGCTTTTACGACCATAGAAGCTCTCTCTATTATCCTATTAATATCCATAGCACTATTCTCTCTTTCAGTGCATACTCGATATACTAACTATATAGTTTTTATAATAAGTATTCTTGATGTTTACTTTATCTACTCACTTCTTTTTTCTGACCTGATTAGCCACCCAAGTATTTCTTCTTTATTTCTTTTTATTTTCTTCCTTCCTATTCTCCTTATTGGGACGACATACTTTTGGGAAGAGCAACACCAGTACGATTTCGTTATTCTCCATTACGCATCGATCGCTTTTAGTATAGTATACTCCATTTATATTCTATTTTTTATATCTTGGTGAGGGGATCTTCTTTTTATCACTTCAGTTTGTATATTTGGTATAGCTCTCTTATTTTTCTTGAGCTATTTCCGATTTCGTACACATAAAATTATTTCACACTAACACTTTCTTATGATTTCTCTTCTTTCCTCCCTCAAAAAAACACAAGCAGATGCTTTAATTTTAGAAATAGTAAATAATAAATCAGTACTTTTTTATGAAAATCTCCATATTTCCGGAGAAGTTCTCAAACAAATCTGAGTAAATCTTCACCAAAAAAAAGATACCGAGAAAACTATGACTTTTTATGGAAACTTTTTTGGAGCAAAAAAAATTATCGCATTTTTTCCTAAAATCGATAGCCTCAATGATGATCGATCGGATGCTCTGAGAAATGCTCCTAAAAAGACACTTTATATCCCTTCCTGTGAGTTTTTAAGAGCATTAGAAGTATTCACTCTAGCGACATATTCATATGATGTATTTCTCTCAAAGAAAGATGAAAAAATATACGAGATCTTTGTGCCAGAATCAGAGAAAAAGTCCATTGAGGCTACTATTCCTCTTCTTACAGCCATTACAAGAGCTCGTGACATCATCAATCTTCCCCCTACTGATACTCGTCCAGAGGCATTCGTAAGCTATATTCAGCAATATAACTGGAAACGATTTACGCTTCGGGTGATCGATGCTGCGGGGCTTAAGCAAATCGGGTGTAATCTTCTCCTTGCTGTCGGAGCAGGAAGCGATTATCCTCCATATATGGTTATCCTTGAGCGTATAAATGAAAAGAAGCTTGATACTTTTGCACTTATTGGAAAGTGAGTCACATTCGATGCTGGAGGCCTCCAAATCAAACCCGATACGGGCATGCTCGACATGAAGTGTGATATGTCATGAGCTGCCTGAATGCTCGGAGTTGCAGAATACCTCGATGGCATAGAAGACCTCCCGTGTAATCTTATTATCTGACTTGGTATTACAGAGAATGTTATTAATGGAAAAGCATTTAAGCCGCTTGATATTTATAAAGCTTATAATGGTACAACAGTCGAAATCCATCATACTGATGCAGAAGGACGTCTCGTTCTCGCTGATGTGATGTCTTATGTAGAGGCTCAATATAGCCCATGACATATGATTACTATGGCAACACTTACAGGTGCTTGTGTCTACGCTCTTGGACACGATATCGCTGGGATCATGGGAGATGATGAGAAGACCATCAAAGCTCTACTCAATGCAGAATCTCCCTATGAAAAAGTATGGCGACTTCCTCTCAATGAAAAACTCAAAAAATCTCTTAAAGCGGAGATTGCTGATCTGAAAAATGTTGCTCGAAGCGAAAAGGCGGGGTCTTCTATTGGCTGAGTGTTTCTTTCATACTTTCAAGGAAAGTCCAAACTTACACATCTCGACATCGCCGGTCCAGCATATCGTGAGACGACCTGGTGATATATGCCGAAGTGATGAACAGGATGGTGAGTCAAGATTCTTTCAGAGTTTATATTATCACTGGGGAAAAGTAGTAAATAAGATATATGTATATGAAAATTATCGACATTCTTCTCGATATTTTCTTAGAGCATAAGAAAAATATATCCCCGATTTTTCTCCCAGCAGATCTCACAGATCACTATAAAAATGAACTTGGTAATCTCTATCTAGATAACATCTACATAGCAACAAAATACTCAGAAGTAGAGGAAAATATCACTCGATACAAATATTTTTCTGAAAGAGAAAATGTCGATCTATTTGTCGATCTATTGGCGAAAATTGTCGATCATTACAAAATTTGTACCGAAAAGAATATCCTCTTTGTTCCAGTTCCAATGCATTGGAGTCGATACTTTATTCGAGGATTTGATCATACGAGTTACCTGGCGAAGTATCTGTCGAAGAAAACAGGACTTCCCTATCAAAAACTCCTTTCTACAAAATGGTCGAAACACCAGTCAAAACTCTCTCGTGAAAAACGACTTGAAAATAAAAGAAATAGCTTTAGAATGAGGAATCATGATTTCTCTCAAGAAGTTATAATCATCATCGATGATGTGATATCTTCATGATCTACAGCAAATGAGTGTGCTAGAGTCCTTAAGGAAGCAGGAGTTCAAAAAGTCATAGGAATATTTCTCGCATCTAACCTCTAAAGTATGTCCGAATTTATCGAAATTATCAATGCAGAGACTCACAATCTCAAGAATGTAAATATAAAGATTCCAAAAAACAAGCTTGTCATCATGACGGGCGTATCGGGTTCCGGGAAGTCTTCCCTTGCATTCGATACTCTCTACGCTGAGGGACAAAAACGCTATCTCGAGTCACTATCGACCTATGCTCGTATGATCGTCTCAGAGACATCGAATGAGACAAAAGTACGAGAAATCCGGGGGCTCTCTCCCACGATCGCCATAAATCAAAAAACGGTGTCGAATAATCCTCGTTCGACGGTTGGAACCATCACAGAAATATATGATTATTACCGCCTTCTCTATACGACTATAGGGCACGCTTATTGTCCGAATCATCCTCATATAGAGCTCAAGAAGGATACAATTAAGGATGTTGTCTGACATGTGTCGAAGTATGGCGAAGGATTAAAATTCCATGTTCTTATTCCTTTGGATGGAAATAGAGATTTTTCCACCCTACAAGAAGTAGCAAACTTCGTCAGTGATCTTGGTTTTGTACGATTTCAGATCGGTGAAACAGTATACTCTGTCGCAGATCCATTTGAGGGAGAGCTCTATATAGGAAGTGGGAGCATTATCATTGACAGGCTTATTACAAAAATAAATGAAGAGGAGAAGCACCAATTTGAAACACGCTTAAAAGACTCTATATCACTTGCTTTTTCGAAGTGAAATGGGGCTCTCGGTATCTTTTTTCTTGATTCGAAAGAAAAGGCTGACTTCTACCAACATGCTGCATGTCCTATATGTGGATATATGCAAGTCGATCTCTCTATCTCGAATTTTTCTTTTAATTCTCATCATTGAGCCTGTGAATCTTGTCATGGACTCTGAAGTTCCACGACATTTATCGAAAGCGATATCGTCAGTCCGAATCTTTCTCTGAGCGAGTGAGCACTTCTCCCTTGGTCAGCTCATCCCTACTATGCAGCAGTTCTCGATGTCGTCTGTAGGCATGAAAATATCGATGTTAATATCCCCTATAGCAAACTCACAGAAAAAGAACGAAAAAAAATTCTCTATGGCGTTCCAGGATCATTCGAAATTCCCTATATATCCAAATTTGATGAAGGGAAGTCACATCGTGCGAAATATGAGTGACTTATTCCAAATCTTGAACGCAGATATAAGGAGTCAGATATGGGGAATGATACATTTCTCAAAAGAATACAGAACTTCGCCACAGAACAAGTATGTCGAAGTTGTGTCTGACATCGACTCAAAAAAGAGTACTTATCCGTATTGGTATGAGGAAAAAATATTGGCGAACTTACAAATCTCTCTGTCGAGGAATCAAAATTTTTTT
>JAYWFD010000053.1:0-15185 GCA_043778965.1 Candidatus Altimarinota bacterium | reverse complement strand
GGCCCACCTGGACTTGAACCAGGGACCAATCGGTTATGCGTACTGCTATAGCTTTCGCTACCTCTTTCGAGTTTGGAGTCTGGACTATCCCTTCATCCGACGGATCGGATGTCTGCCATCTAGTCTCTACACCTTCCTTGTAGGAACAAGGCTTGGCTCGGGATTGCCATAGCTTCAGATGAAGATGAAGGTTTCCCCGAATTTGACAGATAAACATTATGAGATTACTCTCATAACCGCCCTTGCAAATTTCTCATATCAATCGCTTGACTTAGAAAAACTCGGTTAAGCCGACTGCTCTAACCACTGAGCTATAGGCCCGAAACTGGAACATGGCGGTGGATGAGGGATTCGAACCCTCGCGGCGCCTTGCGGCACCCTACAGGTTTAGCAAACCCGCCTCTTCAACCACTTGAGTAACCCACCAGAGTTGTATGACCGAGCGGATTATAAAAAAAAGGTGAAAAATTGCAAATTTTACTTCCAAGATCTGAGAAGAATCTAGTATAGAATGATTGACAGATTGTATAAATTATGATAACATATCTATGTTATTCTATAAACTTCATTCTCTATGTCAGATAGTCACGATGATCACGGCGACAAAGATGGGAAAAAATCAGGTGGAAAAGGTATGGACTTCGGTATCACTTCTATGATCGGGGGATTCTTCGGTGCAGCAAGTGGCGCTGGAGCAATACAAACCTTCAAAGAAGGAGGGGGTTCTGGCGGATGACATGATCATCATTAGGAAAAATCCCATTGATTTCATTCGATGGGATTTTTTAATATGGACCCATATACAGGGTTTCAAATGTTCCCTCATACGGATTCAAAGTTACTGTAACCTTACGAGTCGTTCTCCCACGAAGAGAAGGGGAAACAGTGTGGGCTTTCGGTTTTTGTGGAGTCCCAGATAGGTTTGATTTTTGCAAAATTGATCTCATGAGAATATGATATTCTCTCTGTAAGTTTTGTCAAATAGCTCTACTGAACTATAACGACTACCTTCGGCTCCTTCGCGATCTCATGAAGACAGATATCACAGACCTTTCGTTCGACATGTGTCGTGAAGCTTTCTGCATCCTTGAAACGAGCGACATCTCGGAGGATTTCTTTGATCGCGATATCGAGAGATTTCTCAAGGGTCGGGAGAGCCTCGACAGCAGGAAGTCCTACTGTCTGATACTTGATCGCGAATCCTGAAGATTTCTTCACGATCCCCACTACGAGGACTCACTGAGAAGATATCTGGAAACGATCATGAAGTTCTCTCTCGGCAGTATATCCAACCATACGACCATCTACCGTTATGAGCTTTTTTGAGACATATTCATCTGTCTCCCGAACAGCATCTTCACTAAATTCGAGTATTTTCCCATTTTTCATCACGATCACCTTATCTTTACTATATCCGAGATCATACGCATTTCGAGTATTTCATCGGAGCATATGGGTATACCCATAGATCGGTATATAGTACTCAGGCTGGAGAAGTGTGATCATCTTCTTCGTATCTTCTTCTTTCGCATGTCCTCCCGCATGGATCTCCGACTCCTTATAGTGGTGGATCTTCGGGCCTTGCTGAGTGATGAGATCAAATAGTCACTGTACTGCTCGCTCATTTCCTGGAATGACTGAAGAGGAGAATATAATCGTATCATCCGACTTCAGAGTCGTCTCACGAGACTCCCCTGTCACGATACGCATAAGAGCAGCATAGCGCTCACCTTGGGCTCCAGTACAGCATATCGTCACTTGGTTATCTGGGAGCTTCGCGGCATCCTCCATAGAGATGATAGTCCCTGGTTTTGGTCGGACATATCCGAGCTTTATGGCGATATCGATATAGTTATTCATCGAACGCCCGAGAAGGACGATCTTACGGTTGAATTTTTCAGCCGTAGAAATTATCAGCATTACGCGGTCAATAATCGAAGAAAATGTTGCTGTAATAACGCGACCGCTTGCCTTCTCGAAGATATCTTCCATCGAGTGTACGACGGCAGATTCAGAGATAGAAGAGCCGAGAAGATGCGCATTCGTCGAATCAGAAAAAAGTGCTCGAACTCCGCGTTTCCCGAGATTTTCGAGGTACTCATAGTTCGTCGAAGGACGATTCGGAAGTGGGGATTTATCGAATTTCCAGTCACCTGTATGTACAAACCGTCCAACTGGCGTCTCGATGAGAAGACCGACTGAATCAGGGATCGAGTGATCCACGACAAATGGAGTAATCTGGAAGTACTTCCCTATCTGTATAGGCTCATAGCGTGTATACTCTCGGATATTCGGGAGTGCTGCACCCATATCTGCTTGCTTAAGCTTTATAAGTTCATATGCCATCGGTGTAGCATATAGGGGAGTACTCCGCCCGAGCTGCTCCATAAGATAGTAGACTCATCCGATATGATCGATGTGTCCATGGGTGATGCAAGTTCCGACGACCTTCTTCCCGCGACAGTATGAAAGATCTGGTATAGAAGAATTGATACCATATTGATACTGGTCAGGGAATTGGATCCCCATATCGACGATGATCATCTCGTCTTCATACTCGAAACCCATACAGTTAAGCCCTACTTGTTCCATCCCACCAAATGGGATGACTCGAAGTGTTGCTTTTGTAAGAGGCTTTACTCGCTCTTCTTTTTCTCAGAGAAATTTCTTGAGTGCCTGAGTCGGGGTAAGGAATGGGTAGGATCTCTTCGGCCTAAAAGAGTCCTCAAAGAGAAATGAATCTCAGGGACGAAGATTCGATTGGAATTTTTTCCCAGAATCGAAAAAGTTTCGAGGAGCTCATTTTGAGCCAGGACTATTTCCTGTATTTGATTGAAAGCGTTTGTTGCGCATAAAAGTAAAGGTTACAGTGCATCGGTTGGAATGCGCCGTGATATAAAATATTAATATTGTTTTTAAAGATAATCTGTGATTTATCATGCTGACGAGGGAAGGATCCATATCTAAGAAGCATGGATTCTTCGTACCTCAGAATGACGGAAAACTAAAAACAAAAGTGATGAGAAAAATGCTTTTACCGTTTTACACTAAGACTCTTACAAGCGTCTAGCGTTCGATAATAATAGGCATGACTACTGGAGTACGTCATGTGATAAGATAGCAATATTTTGTAAGTTCACGTCTGAGATTTTGCACCAGTTCACCTCGTTCTATACGAGGATTTTGCATGATTGCTTCTTCATATATATGGCGAATCCCTTTAAGGATTTGTTTATGGACATTCATCATCTCATACGCGTGAACAAATCCTCGAGAATCGATAAATATATGCCCGACGATGGCTCGTGCATGAGCATCTTCTTCGAGAACAAAAGTGAGGACTCCATTTTCAGCAAGTTCTTGGCGATCCTTAAGTGCATACCCTGCGACCACTCCTATAGATTGTTCATCACGATAAAAGGTATCAAATGTGAATTTGAGAGGATTTTTTAGAAACTTTGCTGAGGTGATATCGATGATCTCACCTGAAAGAAGTGTAAGTGTTTCATCGGAAAAACTATATCCTGATGTTTGTTTCGTAAGTATTGGAAAATTCGAAGAAGAAATAGCAGTAGCATCTCCCATGTGTACTCAGTCAATAAATCACTTTCCATTTGCTCATACAGAAAGTCCCTTGTTCGTATTTTTAAGGGTAAAATCCGCAATTTTACGATCGTCTATACCAGGAGAAAAAAGTTCGAAAAATCTACATTTATCGAGAAATCCTGTATCCTTCACTGTATCGCGAATATATGCAATAACATCACGAGTACCGTATACAAATGGAAATCCGAGCATATCAAGCATCATCTGAAAAGAGGTGCTATCAAATCCTGGCTCAAGAAGTACCCATCAGGCAAGATGATCCTTCTCACTTTCTATAAGTCGCATATCAGGAAAAGTAGGGTATACCTTCCCCGCATTTTCGACAGAAGAAAACCCCGTACCCACAAGAAGTGTGGTATCTCCTGTCCTCATAAGCATGAGAGGATCTTTCACGCCGTGAGGAGAAAGTATTACAAGTCTCAGAAGATCCGATGATATAGGGGGAAGATACGTCGACTTCATCGAGGCCACAAGAGCTCGAAGACTCATAGCAAGCGAAATCTGTACTGGTGAAGTCATAGGACTCGAAGACTTCTGTACTGGACGAGGAGAGTGTTCACGGATAGTCGATACCCTCTCTCGAGGACGCTCTCCATGACTTGGTCATGTATTTTGCATAGGGCGAGATGGGCGAGAACTCGGAGGAACAGTGCGAGTATCTTGGAGCGGTGTGCTCTGAGAAGCTGACTGACTACCGAAAGTGATATCATCAGTATCACCAAAAATATTTCACATAAAAAAAATGAGGGAAAGAGGACATACGTCCTCGAAAATTAAGGATTTTTACGAACAAACGAGTATATATAGACTCTGAAGGTTTGATCGGCAAATTTCTAGGAATGGGTATTTCTCAGAAAACTAACGACCAATTATAATATAAGTGTATAGATTAATTTAAGAAATACAAATACTTTTTTACAGAAACTGGAACTTTCGTCGTATCCCAGATATAGCTCGGGACCTTCCCAATACCAAAATCAGTATCAAGAAAGGCTCCATCTGGAAAAACATATTCACTCAAAAAGAGGTACTTTTTTCTTAGAGATTCATTTTTCAGCGCACGTTCTGCGAACTCATCATTATGAAAAACATAAAAAGTAAACGATTCAGCGAAGTCTTCCCACTGATTCGTCGTGGCATATCATGATATAAAGCTCGCAATGGTCTCATTTGGCTTTTTTGTTTTTGAGCCCTCCCAGCTGATCTCATAAAAACGAGAAGATGGATCGATAGTTTTCCCGAGAGAAATAAGACTATAGATATCTATATAATGTGCAACTTCATGGACAAGAAGCTGGACAAATTCGGCATCTTTCGCAACACTTGGAGAAAGTCGTATAGACTTTCCGCTCATCTGTCATCGTGGCTCGATCAATTTTGTATCGAGAATGATAGAGAGTGCTCTATATCAAAAATGCATCTGATCACTCGATAGCACTGCTTCTATAAGCCTCTTTCTTGGTTCGATATTTTTCGAACTTCCGATCGACTCTACGATGAACCCTTCTCCTGCCGAAAATGTCGGAAGTGATACAAAGAATAGGATGATAAGAAGAACTGTGCGGAACATGTATATTTATTTTTATAAAAGGAGCACTCTGATTTTATCCTGCTGAAACCTTATAGAGGAAGTTCATAAAGATATCGATAAGGCCAAACGAAGCCATCAGTAGGACAAGGCCTATAATAGAGTATATAGCTGTTGTCTTTGCCTTCTTGAGCTTTTCATCCTCCCCATACGCCTTGGTATACTGTATACCCGACCATACGAGCGCTCCGACAGCGAGCAATGCTCAGAAAGAAATAGCGACGGAAGCAATATCTTGAATCCGTTTTTGTACATCTCATTTTGCATCTCATCCTCCCGGCCTAACTCATACTGTCGTCAAATCACCACAACCTGTAAGCAATCCTACAGCTGTCGTACCTGAAGAGATAGTACATCCAGATCAAGCGTACATCGAGTAAACACATAATGTTCCTGAAAGAAATATAAGAAGAAGTAAGTATTTTTTCATAAAAGTATTAAAGTGAAAGTCGCGATACAAGGGATATAATCGCATATCCGAAAGCTATACATATAGCACCGATAGATCCATAGGTGAGAGACTTCCATGCTTTTTTGACCTTTTCTTCATTTCATTCAGCAGTAAATAATTCATAAGCAATATATAAAGCTGTCCCAATAATAACGAGTGGTAACGCTACCTTGAGAAGGAATTCCTCAGCAACTCGTAGAAGCTCTACGAGTCACCACCCATTTCCGCCTTTTCCTATAAGAGCATTCTTAGGCTCAATACCAGTACTCAATTGTGTAGCACAAATAGAATCGAAAGATAAAAGAAAGAAGATGGAAAGAAAAAATATACGTTTCATAAATCTAATTTAATTTGAGATTACCAATCAGGTTGACTATCGAGTAAGCAAGACCTGCGACTATGACTCATACGATAGAGTATATGACGATATATCGTCATTTCTTCAGCTTCTCGTCTTCTCCTACTGAAAGGATCATCTGTATCCCTCACCACGTGATACCGATAACACCGAGTATCGCAGCGATACCGATCGCATATGTGATGATATTTGCTACCAGATCTCCTGGGGTTTTATCGATGACTCCTGGTGGTGCTTGAAAATTGCCTCCTATAGCCGCCAAAGAATCATTGATAGAGGAAATACTCATTCCTACGATAAACAAAAAATAACGAATCATACTAAAATTAGATTATAGAACCTTCGAGAAATCCCGCTGCGAGCTTGATAATAGAGTAGGAAAAAAGCGCTACCAGAATAGCAATGAGATTCCATTTGATGATCATCTTTGCTTGGGTTGCTTTCTCGCTATCACCGCTCGAAAGTATATAGTAGTATCCTGCGATGATCATCGATACTCCTCATATAATAGGTATAAGAAACAAAAGTACTTCTGCTATTTTCGCAAGAAGACTTGTAGCTGCATCAGTACCCCCAGTTATTACATTTCCATTTCCGACAGGATCAATATTTACCAAATTAATCTTAAAACCAGGACAAGTAATATCTGTCGCAGCACTAGCACCTGTACAGCGATCAGCAGCAAATGTGGATATACCAAAAAGGCAAATTCCAAAGATAAAAATACTCAGATAAACAAAAAATGATCTCATAAAAAGTGATAAATACCCTCTTATCATACCAGATTATCCGAAAAAATCCAAAAATTTGCTAAAACATTATTTTTTTATATAATCCGTTCGATTTCATGCTTTATTTTGCAATTTTCTGTTATGTCATTTCTCCATATCGGACTCATCATACTCTCACTTATTATCATAGTGATCACTATGCTTCAGGCAAAGTGAACAGGTCTTTCTATCGTACCAGGATCTGATGATTTTGGGAAGTTCGAACGTCGAGGACCCGAAAAAATCCTCCATACTATCACTATCGTTCTTATAGCAGGATTTGTAGTATTCGCACTTATTTCATACTTTATATCATAGCTCGAATTTTTGGAGATTTTATTTTTCCCTCATGAATCTGAGTCGATTTCGTCTTCCTGTCATCTGGACCGCTGGAACTATCTCTATCATAACTCTGCTGCATCTTATAGGGGTATATATCTATGAATGATGATCCGTGATAGGTGTCCCTGGATGAAGTATCAATATATGACTCGTCTGACAGAGTCCGGAGATACCAAACCCTATGCAATATTCTCAGAATAAAGAGCATGATCTTATATTGAGCTTTCTTTTTCGATCTTTAATACGCTATAATACGCAAGCATGAATACATGAATGAGATCTTGCAAATTGTGATCTCAACGATCTATCTAAAGTAACTTGTATCCTCAATGGATCTGGTGTATGGTCTGATAATACAGAGATCAAGATAGATGACGTCGTGGCAACCTACCAGGCATTTAAGGATAATCCTCCCAGCGATAAAATGCGAGCATTCCTCGGAAAAGTCGCGATAGTCTCCAAAGATGGAAAGACGATAGAGATCACATCCAATGAGAAAAACTCTCTCATGCTCGATCTCCTTGGGTCACCTATACTCAGATCAGATATGATAGAGCGTATCCGCACAGGACGACTCTGAAAGGATGGATATGTCACATCATGAGCCTATGTATTTCTTGAAAAAGAGAAAAATACCCAATACGGCTATGACCGAATCACGATAGGAAAAAATGTAAAAAATAATACTGTGGGATGGCTCGATAAATATAATTTTTTATTCTTTCCCGATGAAGCATCTCTAGAGCGTAGTGCAGATATACTGAGTATCATAGTACCTCCTCCTCTATGAGGGAAGATGCTTTTGGGCCCGAGATTCCTTCCTTATGAATATGCTATGTATGAGTATATAGGACTTTTTCTCAATACTGATACCATCAATACCGCTATAAGAAGATACGTACTCCTTCAGTCAGAATCATGACTCTCTGGATCTATCGTGAAAAATGAACGTCCTATCGGAGAGCTATTCCCAAAAAATACAAAAACGCCTGTAAAACTCGAAAAGAATCTCTCGGATATTCTTCGAGATGCTGGATATAGAAAAGTCGAAGATCACACCTCTCTTCTTGACCGAAAAGATGGCATGCTTACTGGATCAAGTATTGATTATGGAACAAATATATACTTTGACACTCCTTCAAAATCAAAAATTATATTTAGCGAGGTGGCATGAGGTGAGGTTATCCTCTCATGAAATGTACCGATAGGTACCAAAGCTGTAAATATTAGTGGGTATTCTCTAAAAGAGTACCTTCCTGGAAATAGTAGATTCACTTACAAGGTGAGAGTAGAAGACGGCACTCTGATAGAGTGAAAGAATACTTACTCTATCGAATTTGAGTCTCTCGCTGGAAACAAAACTACTCGCGATACCCTCACTCTCTACTACTCTCGTGATACCGAAAAACTATGAGTTCTCAAAAAAGAAGTAGATGCTACATATTTATCAAAACTCAATACTCCCGAACTCGTAGCCGAAAGACTCAAAAAAGTAGCAGATGAAAAAATAAAATTCCAATCCCTCAATCCACGATATTATTATAATAATAAATATGCTCCATACGAGCTCAATCTTATTTATCTAAGCGACCCAGCATCTCTAGAAACATATGCAAAAAATATATCAAATACTCTTTTAAATATCGGTATAAAAGTAGATATAGCAGCCATGAGTAGCAAAGATTTCTCAGTAATGATGCAGAAATGAGAAAAAAAGTATGATCTCATTATAATATGATTTGAGGCAAATGGAAGATTTTCTCGTATAGGACAAATATTTCTATCAACTGAAGCAAAAACTGGTATAAACTTTGCTAAAATCGAGAGTAAAAACCTAGATGCACTTTTTGCATCTCTTCGGATATCCTATATAAAATCAAAAACTGATGAAATCATCGGAAAAATCGGTGATATTTTACATTCAGAGGCATTTTTTCTCCCGATATCAAGCCCCCTTCACACATTCTATGTGGATAGGAATCTGAAAGGTATCAGTACTATCGAGACTTTCCAAGATATCACGACCCTCTATGAAGTGGTCCAAAAAACAAGCATAAAAGAAGAATATATTCTGAGTCTCGAAGGGAAATGAATCACTGGATTCTTCTCTTGGTTTTGGTGAAAACTTAGCTTATAAAACCCACATGAAAGAACATATAGCCTTACAAGCTTGGGAGATAGTTACTCGATTTTCCTCGCTAAAAAAACTGAACTTCATTCCTTCTCTTATAGGAATGACATGGCTCTTTTTGGTACTTACTTACCAGATTACATTTACGTTTGTTGTTGTCTTTCAGCAAAAAGATAAATTTTTCCAATACCTCTCGAACTTCATGCATAAAGATTATTTTACTGAAGTTTTGATAAGTTTTGGAGTTTTATTTATTCTCTATATTTTTGTAGCCCCTCTCGCTGAATGAGCAATCATAGAAATGATACACTCATACAGAAAAACGAATGGTCAAAAAGTTCATCGTACACTTCAAGGAGTATTTGATGGGTTTCGACACTTCCTCCCTCTTTTCGAAGCACATAATGTTATTGCTGTATTTAAGCCTCTTACTATCATTACCTTCTATATACTCCTGTTACGTATATTTTGAAAGGGGTTTTTTGTACCTATTACGTATATCATGGGTGGATATCTCATATTCGCATTTTTTCTGAATATGTGTTTTTCTTACGCAAAGTTTTTTATCATTTTTGAGAATCGCGGAGTCATCGAAAGTCTCTCACTCTCTACAGGAATGGCAGTCCGACATATTGGCATCACGATACAACTCTACTATACGATGATACTTCTCTATCTCCGGACGATTATAGTAGCTATCATATTTCTTGTACTTCCTTTTGCTATCTCAAGTATCGTGACATTTTTTACTATTATAGGCGTACAGGTAGTATTACTTATTATATTTTGAATTCTCAGTTTTGTATTCTTCATGTTTATCGTTCATCTGAATTCTACTCTTGAGATATTCGTCGAGGCAACATGGTATGAAGCCTATCAGCTCTGTAAAAAAGAAGACAAAGAATATGATGATGAACATGGTAGACAATACACTGATCATGGGCATGGAGGAGGTCATGACGATAAACATGAACCGGATGATAAGCACTGACATGAGCATGCTCATCATTAATCTATACGAACCATCTCAGATTCGTTTTTTCTAGCTTTGCACTTTGTATCTGTAACTTTGAACTCTATCGTGGATACCAATGCCCTTATCATCGAATATTCCCAAAATCCTCAGAATAAGTATATCATGGAGGATGCGACGATACGTTATCGTGAGCACAATCGCGTCTGTGCTGATGTCATCGAAGTATTTCTTAAAATTCAGGACAGCAATCTCATTGATTTCTCTTTCGATGGATATATGTCGATCGTAGCTACTGCCTGTGCCTCCGTGACTGGAGAAGCACTCCTCGGGCAACATATCGATACTATCCTCACCTACGATGAAAACTACATACAGGAAATCATCGGCGATGGGATCTCTCCACGTCGGAAAAATGCTTCTCTCATAGGGCTCCTCGCCGTAAAAAACGCCATCCATGAATATAGAAACGATGGCATACGGGAGGACTTTAGTGATATTATGAAATAATAACCTACTGACTATTTTAGTGATTATATTAACTCCTCAAAAAACCTATCTATATCCTCCCTCGTATTATATACATAGAGACTCATGCGAAGAGTCGCCTGTAGACCGAAATACTGGTGCAGTGGCTCAGTACAGTGATGTCCGACACGGACACAGATTCATTTTTCAGCAAGCATCTCTGCTACATCACTCGGATGGCGATTCGAGAAGGCGAAAGCAAATACTCAGAGGCGATTCCTCCCATCTTTCGGTCCGATAAGCCGTATCTCGTGTGGGAGCGTGGCGATCTTCGACAGGGTATATTCGATCAGATCTTGTTCATATATCTCAATGGCGGTATACCCTCAGATACTTTCGATATACTCGAGAGCTGCAAGGAGTGATGCTGCTCAGGCAATATGAGGAGTCCCTGGTTCATGACGATACGGCAGTCCTGCTGGCTCGTATCACTCTTGTGTGACAGAGTTGATAGACCCTCCTCCAGAGAGTGCTGGAGACATCTTCTGAAGGAGAGATTTTTTGCCATAGAGGATACCGATACCGGTGTCAGACATGATCTTATGTCCTGTGGCGATGAAGAAATCAATGTCGAGATCGACAACATCGACAGCAAAGTGTGGAAAAGCCTGACTTCCATCAATAACTAAAAATTTCTTAGAATCATCTTTTTTTACTATATCACGAATTTTCGCAATATCAGAAATAGCTCCTGTGACATTCGAAGCTGCCGTGACACTGACAAGTCGAGAACCAGAAATTTTCGATTCCAGATCAGCAAGATCAAGTCTCCCTTCAGGAGTGACACTAATCCAATCGATGATAATACCATATTCTTCAGCGATAATCTGCCATGGAACAATGTTCGCATGATGATCAAGTAGAGAAAGGAGGATACGATCTCCCCTTACGAGCATACCAGATTTTACAAGCGAGCGAGCAAGTAAGTTAAAAGCATATGTAGCATTATAGGTATAGATGATTTCATGTTTCGAAACTGCTCCGAGAAATACTCGAACTTTTTCTTTCGATGCTTCATAGAGAATTTCTGCTTTTTCTGAAAGATCATATGCTCCCCTATGGATATTCGCATATGAATGCGTAAAAATCCCAGAAATTGCATCAATCACTTTTTGTGGCTTCTGTGCCGTCGATGCAGAATCGAGATATATAGTCTCTGGATATACTTGAAATACAGGGAAATCTTGACGGAACATAAAAAAAGTAGAGTTAGGGAGTTTCTATACGCGCAAGATATACCATTGCTTCTTCTACGATATCTGGCCAATCTGTGAAAAGGATAAGCTCTTGAAAAAGCTTATGTGCACTTTCTCTATCACCCAGTTCATAGAAGATTATAGCTTTCTCGAGAAAATAGTTAGGATTTTCCACCATGGCATCTTGGGACGTATTTTGTATGACAGATGAAGCATTGTCGATCTGCCCCTGAAGACGAAGAGCCCGAATATAGAGTGGAGTAAGGTGGTGTGATTCTTTGAACTTACGAAGCCCTTCTTGTGCCCATGACTCAGCACGAGGATACTGCCCTTCTTTTATCGCTGCGGAAATTCCTACTGCAAAATCATCTTCTGTCGCATCTGATTCTTGGAGAAGATAGTTAAATACTTTCATCATGCCAACCGTATCATCAAGCATAGAATAATTATAAGCCAGTCGTCTTTCGAGGTTTGTTTTTGGAGTATATCCAGCTATGATAGCATTATTGAGATAGAGGTTCGAGGAGACAAAATCAGAGAGATGAAAAAATACTTCTCACAACCGTATGATCGAATCAAGATCTCTGGGATTTGAGCCAATATAGTCGAGTATATACTTCTTTGATTCTTCAAATTTTCCAAGTTCAAAAAGAGCAAATCAGAGTATTTTCTTTATTTCTAGATAATCAGGGCGTTCCAAGAGTATCTCACGGGCAAACTTTTCTGTAGCTCTATATGATCCTTGTTCATAGAATTTCGCTGCTACGAGAAGATTCCGATACTGATAATCAGGAGAGATTTTCTGTGATTTCTTTATCTGAGCTTGAAGGTCTATGATTCGAGCCTCTGATCCAGAGTATGTCTCAAGATTGACGATACAATTATGAATCCCGCTATAGCATATATCTACCATTTGATAGTATTGCGTCGACCCGGTCGAAAGTGTGAGCATCTGGAGTTCTCCGAGACGATCAAACATATTTTCATCAAAAAAGAGAGAATCGAGAAGTTGTTTATTTTCTCATTCCGTAAGTTCACTCAGTGGAACTTTGATATACTCCTCATAGGCCCGTGACCAATTTTTGAGAACATAGTAGACATTTGCAGTTTTTTTACGTACTACCTGATCGTTCGGGAGTTTTTCTTGAACTTCAAGATAATATGATAAGGCTTCCTCTGGTGCATTCCTCAGAGAATAAAAATCTCATTTTCTGATACCAGTAATATACGATTTACGCTTCTTCGCAAGCTCAGTGCGTTCGTCTAAGGTGATCGATGCGACATACGTCTTCGGGGGAGTTGTTTTTCCACTTCCAGTAAGACTATGCTTCTCTGGAAGAGAACACGAAGAAGCAAAAATACAGATTCCGATGAGGAAAGCACGAAAATACATACCCATACTATAGGGAAATAACAAAAAAGGTAAAATAAAAGGAGGGAGAAACTGTTGGCAAGATGATCCTTTATAGTATACTTCTATATAAAGAGTAGATCCTCTTATTGCCCATATCATTATTCTTCATTACTCACAAACAGATTCTCTCTACTATGTACGCACGTTCTCACTACCAATATGTACTTCCTCCAGAGCTTATCGCCCAAGAGGCTATACATCCTCACCATGATGCTCGTCTTATGGTTATAAATCGAGAAACTGGGGTACTGAGTGTCGAATCAACTTTTTGGAACCTTGATACATACATTCCTAAGAATAGAGTTATATTTTTCAATAATTCTCGTGTCCTCCGAGCACGTATCCGCCTGAAAGATATACATACAGAATGATCGGACGGATGAAAAAAATGTATAAAAAATGGGGAGATCCTTTTTTGCCAAAAACGAGTTGACGGTACTTTCGAGGCACTTGTACGGCCAGGAAATAATTTCAAGGTTGGAACAAAAATATACCTCGGAACATGATATCTCGAAGTGACCGGAATATCCGAACATGGAAGGTATATCCGTGCCCATGGGGAGACTATAGAGAATATCATGAATACTTATGGCGAGCTCCCACTTCCTCCATATATAGACTACCAAAAATCCAAAGAAGCTGATTACCAGACAGCTTTTGCACAAAAAGATGGATCTGTGGCAGCTCCGACAGCTTCGCTCCATTTTACAAGAGATCTCCTCGACAAACTTCCTCATCAAAAAGAATATATCACTCTCCACGTAGGGCTTGGAACATTTAAGGGGGTAGATACTCCTGATATTCGTGATTACCATATCCATAGTGAGATGATAGAGGTAAATCAGGAGATATTCACAAAGATCGCAGAGATAAAAAGGACATGAAAAAAAATACTTGCAGTCGGCACGACTGTATGTCGAACTCTGGAGTCTCTTCCTTACCTTTGGATACGCCTTCTAAAAAAGGAAACCGTAGATTTTTCAGAAGAAACACGACTCTATTGGGATACTCTTACTCGTGCATTACCTGCAGAATCATATATTTCTGATATTTCTTTTGATCAGAAAAGCAGATCAATATTTTTTTCTACAGAAATATACATCTATCCCTGAAAGAAGTTCATCCTCATTGATGATCTCATCACAAATTTTCATCTTCCCGAATCTTCTCTTCTCATGCTCGTAAGTGCTTTTTGCTGATACGAAGCTATGCTTTCGATATACGAAGAAGCAATACGAAAAAAATATCGCTTCTTCAGTTTCTGAGATGGCATGTATATAAAAAGCAAAAATTAAAAATAATTTTGACAAAATACACTCTCACTATATACTGCCCCTACCACACATCCGGAGGGATGGCAGAGTGGTTGATTGCAGCAGTCTTGAAAACTGCCGTGCCGCAAGGTACCCAGAGTTCGAATCTCTGTCCCTCCGCCATTGAAAAATAATACTGTCTCATATTGAGACGGTTTTTTTGTCAAACTGTCTATCTACCGCAAGGTAGCAGAGTTCGAATCTCTGTCCCTCCGCCATTTGTCTTCTAAAAATCCCACATAAGTGGGATTTTTAATACAATTATGAATCACTCACGATAAAGAGAAATAAAAAAAGATCCCTTTTAAAAGAGATCTTTTTTAAGAAACAATTATCGAGAGATGACATATCCCGTACCAGAGCCTTTTATAAATCCAGAAACGTCGATCCAAGGAGTTACATATGTTCGGAATCCGGTGAGAACACCTGTATTTCCAAGTCCTATGTTTTCGAGGTTTGCAGAGAGGTATACGACAGGAGAGTTCGTAGAAGTCGCTGTACCTGTACCAAATCCA
>JAYWFD010000052.1:0-5724 GCA_043778965.1 Candidatus Altimarinota bacterium | reverse complement strand
GATATTTTTTGACGACATCGACGAGTACGAGTTCTTTGGTAGTTTGTTTTTCGAACTCAGCTATAAGCTCAGTGATGTCGTCGATGATATCTACGAGTCTTCTGTATTCATCCTTACTTTTTTTTCTTACTGCCTCTCATTGTGTTTCACGTATTGTCTGGAGCTGATTGCGTAAGACTTTCAGACTATCGATATCACCATCTTTCTTGAGATCTTTATAGCTATCACGGACATCATCGAAAAATGCATCGAGAGTTTTTTCATTGAGTGTGAGGAGATTATTGAAGATATCACTGAGAACGTTCGATGTCATAAAAAAAGATTAAAGATACTCCTCAGTGTATACGAAGCGATATATTTACCAACTGAGAATACAAAAGAAGCTCGACAGACGAGCTTCTTAATGCATAAGTAGATACTTTTTTTTATGAAAATTCCTCACTATATATCTTGGCGAATCATCGGGTTTTGAGCTTTTCGGTGGCTTCAGTGACCATCTGAGGATTCCCACAGAGATACCACTCAGTCTCATTATTTGCCTCGATAGTATCGACATCTACTCTTCTCTGTTCATAGCCTTCGACTTTCTCACGAGTCACATGGATATGAAGATCGAGGTTTTCTATTGCTCCGAGTTCTTCCGCATAGAAGAGCTCACTTTCTGTCGCAACACTAAAGTAGAGAGACTTCCTCACTTCTGACGAAAGTGTCATGAGCATACGGTATATCGGTGCAAGTCCCGTACCAGTAGCAAGAAATATTTTTGGACTTTCTCCTTTCTGGAGATGAAAATGTCCAAATACTCCTCATATATGAATTATTGTATTCGCTGGAGTTTCTCTGAGTATTTTTGCACCCCTTCCGAGTTTGGTAAGTTTTATCATGAAGCTATATTGTCTTTCATTTTGCTTTCCTATAGAGTATTGGCGAGCGAATTTCCCTTTGTTATCTTCCCAAAGAAACGTGATAAACTGTCATGGAATACTTTCGAGAACTTCTGTAGTTTCTATAGTAAGCTCGAGTGTTGTGGGATTGAGAAGCTTCTTTTCTACGATTCTCGCTTCATAAGATTTCTGCTCGATAGACTCATCATAAGGAACAAAGTCAGCTTTCCGTACACCACACTCTGGACACTGCCAGTTATCGGGAATATCGCCAAACTCTGTTCCTGGTAGTATCCCACTGTCAGTATCTCCAATAAGAGGATCGTAGATATATCCACACGGGATGCAGAGCCATTTTTGTCATTTCGGATAAGTTTCCCCCCTTGATCATCCGATATGTATTCATTTCCATTCAAGTGTTTTCCCTGCGAAATATATGGTTAAAAGCGATAGCTGTATAAGTATGTCGATATTTTTATACCATAGCGTGCTCGGGTCTTTATACCAAGAGATAAGAATAATGTGTAAAATAGTGAATATGACTATAGCGTACGCTAGACGGTGAAGACTTTTCCAATGACGACCAAGTTTTTTTATCGCTAACTTATTGGATGTAAGAATAAGGGGGACTGTAAGACTTAGAGCTATGAATCATGCTCATAGATAGCTTACTCTTCCATCTTGCCACCAAAAAGATGTATCGAGTATAGTTTGCGGATACTCAAATATATAACCTCATCCATGAACAAATGCAAGACATCACATAAGTATACCAAGCTCTTTACGAAATCACATAAGATTACTAGCTATCTTTAGTCAAAATACTCGTGAGAAAATGGGGAGAAACAAGATAATGAGAAGAACATTTCTTGCTTGCTCACCTATTGCTTTTACGAAACTTGGGAATAGTACAAGGGGTAATATCCCAAATGATAGAAATATTAGAACATACTTAATATACCTTTGATATTTTCTGATGAGGTTTTCTAGAGGAAGAAGTAAGTTATTTAAGGTATTCATGTCAAGATTATTTAATAAATATATATAGTAGTATAAATTCTCCTAGTAAATAAACGGTAAGTATTCTTACTTTAGATACTGATTTTTATTGTTATTATGCTCTTCAAGCGTCTTTCAGTAGTGAACATTCCCATCAGAATCATGGAGGTAGTAGTAGTACGGACTCGGATCATCCCGAAGGACTGCTTCCCAGGTATCGAGAGAGAGACTCGAGATTGGCGTCGGTGGATATCACTGCATATTCCTCGTATTATAAGGATGCTTGATCCCGATGACTGATCCTATGAATTCTGGAGTACACTGCTTCTGAGTTTTTGCATAGCCATAACACACAGTCGCATCAGCTCACATAGCTATTCATTCTTTTACTCTCTTTGCAAGTATATCTGCAACTTTCGCTTTTTCGTTACTATTTCGTTCTTCGCGCTCTACGATCGATGCAAGGATGAGATTTTCATAAGCCGTTGATCCGAGTGATGTATACGTATCTCCTATTTTCTTCCCCCATTCGTCCAGAAGCTTATCGATGATCATATATGCATCTGATGTTGGAAGGATCCTATAGGTATCAGGATAGAGAAAACCCTCCATGCTTGCTCGTCACCTAAGAAAACTATATTTTTCTGAAAAAGTGACAAAATTATCTCGTGCGGCGAGAAGAAAATCTCATGTAGAGATGATTTTTTTATCAGAAAGATAGGTATCAATATCGTACATATTCCATCCAGGAAGGATCGTGATAGTGATATCGCTATATACTGGTTTTACGAGTACTTCAGTCATCATCTGAGTTAATGTAGTACTTTTTGATACTGTATATGTCCCCGCTTGAAGCTTCGGGAGTGGAGGTGAAAAATATCGCAGCCACAGTTTGTAGCGAGTATTTCCTATATCGAGTCAGAGTATTTTGGGAAGCTGACTTATAGAAACTCATTTTTCGAGACTATAGTTTCATGATTTTATGGTGAATTCGCCAGTTCATCTCACCCAGAAAAATCCTATAGTAAGTACCACAAGAATCGTAAATAGAATCAAGAGAAATTTTGATTTTTTTGATTTTTGTGGATGAATCCTGCGTCGTTCAAAAGCCATAAGAAATATATAATTATGAAAATATTTTTTAAAATTAACGTGATCCTGTTCAGAAGTCTGTCAATTTTTGTACATCTTTCTTTGCTCATTCTACTGCCTGATATGCCTTCTCTACTGAGTCAGCTGCTTTCTTTACTTGCTCAGTTTTAGTTGTTACAGTTTCTTGTACTTGTTTGGTGACGGCTCTGGACTCATCAATATAAGGCTTGGCGATATCGCTTATCCCATCTATGAGGGTTTTTCCTGATCCAAAATGAGCATTATCTGTATCGAGCTTAGCCTTTAGTGATCGAATAGTATCATTCCAACTTTTCATACCATAAGTATCAGCTATTTCTGGAAGCATAAATATAGTACCGATATAGACTATTGTGATTATGCAGAAAAATGCGAGCAATTTGGTAAACATAAAAAAAATAAAATAAATAGAATTAGATTTCTGGATATCCTTCATTATTATCGCAAGAGATCTTCTATCGATTGGATATTTTGGAGATTTTCTGTAACTGCCTGTATGTCAGCATCTTTGATAGCATTGACATTCTTTTTTATAGAGTTTACGTGTTTTCCTTCTGTATGCGTGATTTGGGCATGGATATTTGCGACTTCTGCATGGATATGTGCATGAGATTGGCAGTGAGGACACGTGATATCGAGGTGTATCTGGTTTTCATTTGTTTCCCCGACAGTGACAGAATTCTCATCGATTTTTCATTGGCAACTTTGGCAAGTATACTGTGTTATAGTTGTATCTATGATAGTTTTAAGTATAGAGTAGAGCATTTTTTTATTGATGGATTATATATAATTTATAGAAATCAGTATGAGTATATGCTATAAGAATAGTCGATTTTTATTTCTTATGTGATGAGGGTATCTATACGTCGAAGAGATTCCTCCTTTCCGAGGATATATGCAAGTTCGAATGCACCTGGAGAGAACTCTTCTCAGGAAAGAGCGATACGAAGCGGCCAGAGGATCTGTCCGTTTTTCTTTCCTGAGTGAAGTATGGCTTCGAGGATAGAAGTTTTTAGATTTTCGAGAGATGTATAGTCAGCGGATTCGATATACTCACGTACCCATTTGATAGAATCGAGAGCTTCAGATTCTGATTCGATCTTCATCTTTGGATTCACGAGCAGATCCTTACGTATTTTTGCATCACCGTAGAGGGAAGGCGTAAGTGAGATATATTCATCGAATCGCTTCATGCGAGTTTGGAGTTCTCGGATGATTTTCTCATTAAACGTATAGTCTCGCACTGAAAATATATTTTTATAAAAATCAGGCTCATACGTTTCGAGATATTTCGAGAGTTTGGTATGGAGTTCTCTGAGTTCCATGTGTTTTATATATTCACCATTCATCCAGTCGAGCTTGATCGGATCAAGTACAGCTCCAGATTTATGGATATCAGTAATCTCGAACTTTGCGATCATCTCAGCCATGCTCATGATCTCTTCATCTTGCTTCGGATGCCATCCGAGAAGTGAAAGAAAATTGAGTAGAGCTTCTGGTAGGTAGCCCCGTGCGAGATAATCAGTGACGAAAGCATCACCTGTACGTTTTGAGAGCTTCTTTCCATCATTACCGAGTACACTCGGTAGATGTGCATATTCTGGAAGAGTGATACCGAGAGCTCTTGCGACGAGTACTTGTTTCGGTATCGAGCTGATCCACTCTTCTCATCGCATCACATGTGTGATCTTCATCGCTTCATCATCGAGGACGATAGCACCATGATATGTCGGGAATCCATCAGACTTGAGAAGTACTTGATCGTCGACTTCTGAAGTATTGAACTCGATACGCCCTCGGATGAGATCATTGAATATGATTTTCTCTGCTTTTGGTACTTTTAGTCTTATAGTGTATCTCTCGCCACTTGCGATACGCTCTCGTGCTTCTTCTAGGGGCATATGACGACAGTGTCCGTCATAACGAGGTGGAAGCTTCAGCTCTTCTTGCTCTTTCTTGAGTGCTTCGAGTCTCTCACTGGTGCAAAAACAGTAGTAAGCACTTCCCTCTTCACAAAGCTTATGAAGTCTCGGTGCATATATATCGAGTCTCTCGCTCTGGATATACGGACCATAGGCTCATCCATGTCTCACGCTCTCATCAGGAGTGAGTCCGAGTATATCATGCACATCGAGGATGGCGTCGATAGCACCTTCTACGAGTCGAGCGCGATCGGTATCCTCTATACGGATGATATACTCTCCATTATTATGATGGGCCCAAAGATAAGCATAAAGAGCAGTTCGGAGGTTGCCGATGTGTATAGATCATGTCGGAGATGGAGCAAGTCGAGTACGGACAGTCATAAGAATGAGAGATAATATCTCTATAAGGATATCGAAAATCAGAGAAAAAGCAACCTGAAGCTCACTGAGAAATCACATAAAACTTCTTGTAGGAAAGTATAAAGTCACTATACTCTGTTAGAGAATTTATCTTTTATAATAGTGTACCTCTCTTATCGTATCCCCCTTATTACGGGTATCATCCTTGTACTTACAGCAGTTGTGAATATCTGAGCGTTTCAGATACTTTCGGAGCGATACTTCAATGTGTATATCACGGAGCTTGCGCAAACTGATAATCAAGATACTCCAGACCCAGAACGTATTCGAGCGCTTCTTCAGATCGGAAAACTCGATAAGCGAGATCAAGCTGAGTATCTTGCTATACTTTCTGAACTCTCGAATCTCTCGACTTCTATAGAAAA
>JAYWFD010000051.1:0-2143 GCA_043778965.1 Candidatus Altimarinota bacterium | reverse complement strand
CGGTAAACATTTGGTGTGAAGAGGGCAACATAGAAAAGAAAAATATTGGTAAATGCTTACGCATTATATCCATATTTTATGTTAACACAACCTAGATTTGCTCGTATCCATGATTCATCGAGAATTTCTGACTTCTTAATATCTCGGAGTATATAGTCGATATCAGCGAGGATATCTTTTCGCTTCATACCACCGAGATCGATGGACTCGCTCCATCACCAGATTTTTCACTTCTTGGTATAGAAAACCTCATGAACACGGATAAGTCATGAGTCGTCGCGGATGAGTCGGTAGTTCCACATAGATTATATAGGTTTTATTTTTTTCAAAACTGAATTGCTTCATGCCTCGCAATGACAGGATCTATAATCCTCCCCAAGCTCCAAATACTCCACCGTCGCGAATGCTATATTCTCATATACTCTTTCACGACTTTCTCGAGCTCTCCCTGTATCCATATATGAGAGCTAATGCTGTCCCGCCCGCCAGATAAAAACCATGAGTACGAAATACATCGAGAAAGGCAAGCATCGCAAATCTATCTTTATCTAAAACTTCGAAGAGATATGGGATGGTGGATGAGGTCATATGAAGTGGGTGGAGAAGAAGATCGCGGCGTATCAGATATCACTGACCAGAAATTATAGCTTTTCGGATCGAGGAGAGGCTTCTCTTTCTGGAAATACTCTCTGAGATTCGAGATGCCGATATATCGTATATCTTCCATATTTCCAAATGAAAGTGTCCGTTCCAATACTATAGGATCTTCTTTTTCAAGTTTTTCTATATCGTATTCCCAGAGAAGCTTGGTGAGATGTTTTGGCGTATTTTTCATGAGTATATTATATCGATTTCATGCGTTTTTCCAAGTACTTTTTAGAGTCCATTTCAGAGTTCGAGATACTCCACTTTCTCCAGCTTGCCACCGAGCATCCCACCGAGATCTCCATACATACCACCAGTATTTTTGATCACTTGTTCGAGGAGTTGTTCACGTTTCTTCCATCTGGACTCGAATGCTCGACGCTCCTCCGCGACCTGATCCTGCATCTGACGGAACGCATCGATGATGTTCTCCACTTTATCGGTGAATCTCGCGCTCGTGAGATAGTTATAGATGACCTCCATCTTGTCATCCTTCGAGACGAGAGAGTTGCGCAGGTGAGACATCGACTCGATCTGACCTCTGAGCATATGAGCGATCGGGAGCGCGTAGGACCACTCGACGAGCCATACTCACTTGTATAGGCCGAATTTCTCTACTCACTTCGGTAGTACCGCCGTCACGAGGATCGATATATCGGCGTTCACGATGAGGCGATCTTCCTTCAGCTTCTCGACCCACGAGTCACTCCATGCCTTCGTATTCTTCGATTCCCACGCGATGATACCGACTGACTGTCCGAGGTCACTGCGTACTTCTTGGATGATATCGGCTCACTTGATCCCTTTCTCGACATCGGAGATGATGTCGATAGGGAAGTTCTGTTCGAGGAGCTCCCGGAGTGCATCTTCTCGTACTTCACCCTGGATCTGCATACTTCACTGATTTGCTTTTCGGTTCGCGTCTTCGACGGCTCGCTGTGTCATCTCGAGTTGCTTCTGCATCTCGGACATACGTTTCTCATATTCGAGTTTCATCTTCTCTCATTCGAATTTCGCTCTCTCCTCAGCTTGTTTCTTCGATTCTTCTTCGACCCTTTTGCGTTCTTCGACTTTTGCTTTCTCGAGTTCGAAGAGCTGATTTTTTTCTTTTTGTTCGAATTCTTGTGATTTTTTGAAGAACTCCATCTCTTTCGCGCGTGCCTCTACTTCGAATTTTTTGAGTGATTCGAGTTCTATCATTTGCTTCTTTCCTACTTCCTCAGCTTCGAGTTTTGCTTTTTTGATCTCTTCTTGCGCCCAGCCGAAAGCTTTCTTCTTCATGTCAGCTTCGACTTCGATCTTCATCTTCTCACGCATCTCTTCGAGTTCGTGTTTTTGGACATCAGAGAGAGAGAATTGGTGCCCACAGTGCGGACAGGTAATAAGGTTTTGTATAGTCATAACTCTAGTGTATCGAAAGGGAAGTGACAGTCAAAAAAAATCTCCCTTTTTTAGGAAGATCTCTCTCTAAAATCTAGAATCTCTAATCTAGAATCTC
>JAYWFD010000050.1:0-15348 GCA_043778965.1 Candidatus Altimarinota bacterium | reverse complement strand
ATATCGATGGTACGATAGAGGCGCTAGAGTGAAGATGAATGAGTCAAAGAAGAAAGATCGCCCAATTGAAACAATTACGACCATCTATCCTTGCACTTAAGCTCGAAAGTGAGGTGAAGCCTGTCGTGGCACCTGAGAATAGCCCAGAGAATCTTCTGAAGTGAGTACAGACAAGGCTCGATGCGTATGCAAAATCTAAGGGTCACGCATCGATAAAACTGGAGGGTACCTGAAATTATATGAAAGATGCAACAGCAAAAACTTCCGCTGTCCAAGAATACCAAATCACTCTTCAGCGCAATCTAGTTCTTGCTGACGGTACAAGTTCTGGTAAACCCTTGGTCTTAGCCGGTATATATCTTCAGGAGACTCATCTCGGAAAGCTCAAGACGGAAGATATACTTGTGACGGAAATCGTGAAGAAGATCGAAGACTCACTCAAGCCGGTGGAGGGAGTACGAGAAAGCACCCTTGATGCAAATAAGAAATTCATCGCTCTGAATAAAAAAAGCATTGATGAGGCACTGACGAAACTCTGAGATAACTCATCAGCATGAGATAGGATACAAGTGCTTATTACAAACCCGACAGAAGCAAATATCAAGGAATTACAAAAAATCATAAAAATAGATACTCCTTCCGGTATATTCGATGCTGCGACTCTCGCAGCGCTCAGGAAGTTCGCAGGGATCACAGATACTCCTGCGAGTATACCTACTCCCGTTCCATGAGCAGCGAGGTGAGACTGACCAGCGACTGGTCCACGTACATCGACTGAGTGAAACATAGATAAGAACAATAAACGATTCCTCGAACTTAATAAAAAGAGATTCGATGATGTAGAGAAATCACTCACAGATTCAACTGAAGAACTAAAGAAAAGCCTAGGAAGCATCTTAAATGGATATATGGATGATCCAAGTCAGGAGAATGCTCTCGCACTCCAACAAGCGATAAATAGCAAATTCAACAAGTGAATCGGTGAGGATAAGAAAGTCGGACCTCTCACCCTTACTGCACTGGAATCGATAGCAGGAATACAGAGTACTGTACCTGTGCCGCCATGGGGAGGTGGGGCATGAAGAAGAGAGTGATCTCCAGCACGAAGACAAGCTCTAAAGCCACCTCCTCTTGTAGGTGGTGTTCCAGATCAAGAGGTTGGAGAAAGTCCTCTTGTGTCATCTTCTGTATGATTCTCGAAAGAATGAGGTCGTATAGTTCTGAATGCGCGAGATGAGAAAGGCACAGTCATACAAAAACTTACATACGAAGATATACTCAAGCTCGCACGGACAACCCCAGAAAAAGGAAAAGAAATGAGTGAACAAATGAAGTGAGAAAGAAATCAGCTCATACTTCTCTCTACTATAGCAGATGTATGGGTACAAGCGGCAAGTAGAGATATGGATTCTCTTATATGATGATCTTTCAGGGAAGGTGATAAAAAGAAGTACCAAGACCAGATTAATGTCGTAGTGAAACTCTTGACCGACCTTAAAATAAAATTGAATGCAGGGGTATCAATACAGACTGAACTGCTCAGCGTAGTGCCTCAAGTACTCAAAGACACAAATACAGCAACGTGAAGATACACTCATCCTATAAGTAGTACTGATCTTCGAAAGGCTCTCGATATTGTGCAAGCTTCTGGTAATCCATCGATGGATCAATGACGATGAGATATACTTAAGACACTTTCGTCTGCCTTTAATGCAAGTGCTACGGATTGAATCAAAACAATAGCAATGTCGGAGGTAATAAAAGCGGATGAACTTAAGGATATTCGTATAAAACTTGAAGATCCGAGTTTTATGGCAAACTTCGTGACGACAGGAGCGGATTCAAAAAAATGGAAAGATATTTTAATGAAAGACTTTAAACTTACGGAAGATGACGCATACTCTCTCGCTCGTGATATTCGCGATACTGTGGCGGGCATGAAAGATGGTGAAAAAGCGATGAATGTAGCATTTAGAGAAAAAGGAGTTACTGATCCTACACAGATAGAGGCTCAGATAAAGTGAGCAAAAACTTTTGCTCTTCAATTGATAATGAGTAAATACATGATCAATTCACGTATAGATAGCGTGAAAAACGCTTATGTAGATGCCTATAAAACTGCAAGTCGAGACCTTTCAGTAAGTAAAGCTATAGATATAGCTACACAGATGGCTATATCTCTTGTGCCGATGTGATTCGGTCTCGCGGTAGGAAGACTCGCTATAGCTGGCGGGAAGATGGCACTCGCAACGAATACAGGAAGCAAACTTGTACCAAATTTTGCTAAGGGAGTTGCAGGGAAGGCACTCGGATGAGCAATTACTGAGGGGGCAGCATTTTATGAAGGATTTAACCTTACGAACAACCTTCTCCGTAACCAAGATACAGATGCATGAGTTACAGATTACTTTAAATGAGGCGGAGATATAAAAGAAATTGTCAAAAATATTGCGATGCTTTGAATCATCCGAAGACTTGGCATTGATCCTGGTCCACGTATTAACTTCCTTAAAGATAAACCAAAGCTTGAAGTATTTATTCAAGAATCACTCAAAGCTCTAGGAATTGGATGAATTGTTGTCGGCACAAGTGTGACGATTGAATGAGTTGCTTGAGCATTTGATCCTGCTTCATCATTCGAAGAAGGCTTTAATCCTACGTGGGAAGAGTATTGACAGGCTGTAGTGATGACTGCGCTTTTCCGAAAATTTGGGAATATCAGAAAGTGAAGGTCTGATGTCGTAGGTGCAAAATCCACCCCCGCTTGACCAAATCGAGGACCAAATAATCAACCTAATCCAGCACAGGCACCAGCACAGGCACCAGCAGTAGGATCTGATGTTATAAAAATATCGAAAGGATGAACAGAACCGTCAGGATGAAGAAAGAGAAGAGACAACTCGGGTGCTGAAGATGTGGACGTAATACGTGGGTCAGATGGAATGATGAGAACTGCAGCTGCTGAAGCAACTCGTGGAAAAAATCTACAACCAGCACCAGCTCAGACTCAGGCACCAGCTCAGACTCAGGCACCAGCTCCGGCACCAGCTCAGGCTCAGGCACCAGCTCCGGCACCAGCTCCGGCACCAGCGCATAGAGTACCCCGTATAGGATCTCCTGATATTCTTACACAAGTGACACCAATGAGTGTACCATGACTTCCTCGTGAGATAGGCGTATGGCGCGATGCACGTGATGGAAGTGTCACGATACGTGACCAGTGAGGCAATGTACTTGCACGATGAAAGAACTTAAATACAGCTCTAGAGCAGTACCCAGGCCCTCGGATAATAGGAAGAGAAATACCACCTGGAGAACCAGTACCACGAGAAAGGAATTTTCCAGACAGGTCAGCATTCGATAAGTGGGTGTATAGCTCGAATGGTCAGCTCACTATTTGACTCGGGAGTCTATCTGTAATGATCTGATGAGCTACTCTCATAGCATCAATCTCTCCAGATAACAAGGAAGTAATACTTATGCCAGCTCCAACAGGAAGAACCGGCTCAGATACTGGAGCAACAGGAAGAACCGGCTCAGATACTGGAGCAACAGGAGACTTCTAGCCCCCATAAAATTAATTTATCTTTTCATTTTTATTATATGCACACACCGGGAATGCACGGATCCGATGATAGTACCGCTACAAAGTTAGGAAAGAAAGTCATATCATTTGTATGACGACCTCTTAAGGCCCAAATGCTCCAAAGGCAGCTCTGAAAACTCGAAAAATCATGGTCTGATACTATGAAGCTCGAATGAATCGGAAACTGGGATACTATGTCTCTCACGATCAATGAACTCCGCCTGAAAAACCAAGGGCTGAGGGCGCAACTTCGAAGCTCTACTGATGATCGAAGAGAACTTCTTGGGAAAGCTGAGATCGAGAGGCAAACTCGATGGGAATCATTTCTGAAGATTGTGCGGTCTCGTCCTGAAAAGACAGAGCGACTGATGCGGTCAATTGATCCTGATTTTTCATCACCTGAGGGATGAGATCATACAGAGTCATATGCCGCGGAGGCTAACTCCCCAGCATCTATTAGTGAACAAAGAGGGACAATGGGCTTCATCTTATCGAATGATAACCATCTTCAGGATTTTGAAGGTGAAGTCGTGAGAACGGAAGATTTCGATATCCGATCTGCATTCATGCTCTGGAAGCTTTCGAATCAAGCGTACCAAAATCTTATAAAGATCGGTGAGACACCAGAAGGAGTAGAGTGAATGAGGGTTATTATAGAAAGACAGATACGAGCAAATGAAGTAGAAATAGGAGTCTATCAGGGCATCCAAGACAAACATATGGCCCAGTATAATGAATATAAAAAAGTGAAAGAATCTGCTGATATTGCTACCGCAGTACCGAGGACAGTACTCGCATGAAGTCTAGTCGCAAATGTCGCTCTTGCTACAGCCTTAAGTTTGGGGAATGCTTGATGAAAAGTCCCAACTCAAAGCATTAGCTGAACGAAGAATAATATTAATTTTGCTGTTCAATTAGCAGCTCCTGCATCAATCGCGAATCATACCATTACAGCAAATAGTATCACCTCACAACCAGATAAGTACCTTACACTTAAGGGAACTAATACAGATGGTTTTGTATTTGATCTTACACGTAATGGAGATACTCTCACTGGAGCGATTGTCAGAGTAGACGGGAATAAAAATGATACTCCAACTCAGAATATCAATATAGCGTCGATAAATGCTATTAAAGATATATGAGGTGGCTTTTCGATATATCTATGAAATGGTGGTCAAGTAATAGTAGTATGAAATAATACAACAAAGAGAATACTCTAAGAAGAGAAATCTCTATTCGTTACTTACGATTTTATTTTTTGGGCACACTTGTTTGATTTCATATCTATGATCCATAGTATGGTCGTTTACGAAGATTTCTATACAGATAGTAGCATCAGGAAATAGCGTCGCTTTGATAATACAAGATGAATCAAAAAATGCTCCTTTTGGAGCGTCTTTTGATACTTATGAGAACTTCTCGTCTACCTCTACATGAAGGGTAAGAAACACTTTTTGGCGAATATATTCCCCTATAGGATAAATCCCATATAGTTCTCCCGATTCACGACGTCGAGAGATACTATATTACCTACGTTTTTCCAGTCTTTCGGGATTTTCAGAGTCTTCGAGTCACTCCACTTGCACTCATAGCCATATATCCCACCATCTCGCTCTTCGATGATATCGACCTCTTGTCCATCATGGGTTCTCCAGAAGTAAGTCTCTCCATATAGAGAAGTGTATTTCCTCTTCTTATACCGCTCCATCCATATCCAGTTCTCCCAGAGAGCTCATATATCATCACGCCTATCGAGAGGATTCCATGCAGATATGATTGCATTGCGTATACCACTATCGTAGAAATAGTATTTTGCCTTCTGTGTGATTTCTTTTCTGAGGTTTCGTGAATATCCTCCGACTCGTTTGATGATGAAGGATTTCTCGAGGAGGTCGAGATAGCGTTCGACGGTTTTTTGGTTCAGTCCTACTTTCATCGCGAGTTCGGTATAAGAGACGAGTGAGCCCACTTGGAAAGCGAGGAGACGCAGGAGATTCATGACCACCTGGGATGACTTCACCCGCTCGAGTTCTAGGATATCTTTGAGGAGGAGAGAGTTCACGAAAGATTCGAGGTAATCTTGCTTTTCATTTTTCGTATTAAGTGAGAATACTTCAGGATATGCACCATAAATGAGGAATTCTTCGATACGCTCCCTGAGTTCATATGTGTTGGATGACTCAAGTAGTTCCCCTTGCCATATAGGAAATAGTGTCAGAGTCTGGCTCCGACCGACCAAGGGCTCTCCGATAGATTGTGCGAGATCGAAGCTCGAAGATCAAGTGACGATACAAGTGATATCTGGTCTCGCATCGATGAGCATCTTGAGTCCGAGTCCGATACCTTCTATGTACTGAGCTTCATCGATGATGAGATGATTCTTTCCTTCTACAAAAGAGAGGAGAGTATCGAGGTTTTGTGAGTTCATCACCGCTTGTATACGGAGATCTTCCCCTGTATAGAGAGTGGGCTTGATCTCAAGAGTTTTGATATATTCTTGTACAAGTTTCGTCTTTCCAGCACGTCGAGGTCCATAGAGAATGGTCACTTTTCATGGGTGTACTCGATCAGCCAGATTATAAAAACGTGGAATCATACTACGCAAATTATGATAAATATACGTATATAATATCCTTATATTTGATAAAATCAAACTCTTTTACCTTCTCGGAAACAATTTCTCGAGCACATTTTGGTCTTTTCTCCAGTTTTTATGGACTTTGACTCGAAGAGCGAGGAATACTTTTTTATCGAAGACTTCTTCGAGTATGATGCGAGATTCCATACCGATCTTCTGGATTTTCGCTCATCATTTTCCGATGACGATCACTTTCTGTGAATCAGATTCGACATTGATATAGGCTTGTACCCGAAGCATAGGAAGTGATTTTTCACTCTCTCATCATTTCTCTTCGATCTGAGTCACTTCTACATAGCTCGCATAGGGGATCTCATCTCCGAGTTCGAGGAAGAGTCGCTCACGTATGACCTCCGTGATACGGAGTTCCATCGACTGGTCTGTATAGAAGTCAGGATCATAGAGGTAGGGTCACTCGGGAAGGAGAGTAGCAATCCGATCAAATAACTCTTCGAATCCAGTATGAGCCACCGAATCGATACGCAGGTCGACTCACTTCTGAGGATAGCTCTTGTTCTCCATATCTTGTTTGGTCTCGATACGGATGGTAGGTTTTCCGATTTTTTCGAGGAGTGCATCGATGCGCTCATCTTCTTCACCATATGTTCGGGTAGGATCAAGAAGTCGGAGTACGACATCGGCTGAGTGAAGCGATGCGTATGCTTCAGAGTTGATTCGTTCATGGATATCTGTGACTTTTTGACTCCCATATTGCTCTCATGAGTGATTATGGATCCCGGGAGTATCGAGGAATATCATCTGTATCCCCTTTTCCTCATCGGTGAATATCCCTGGTATACTTCTCTGAGTCGTCTGGGGTCGATGTGAGATCGCAGAGACCTTCTCTCCGATAAGAGCATTGAGCAGAGTCGACTTTCCAGCGTTAGGACGACCGACGATGGCGATATATCAAGTTTTTGGCATTATGATTGGATTTTTAAGGTATAAGGGAATGTGATTTTTTCTTCGACGACTCGGAATTCTTTTTCGAACTGTCATCCAATTTTTTCTAGGTACTCGACGACTCATACTACGAGCTCTTCAGGACCAGAGGCTCAGGCTGTCACACCGATAGTAGAGACTCACTTGAGCCATTTTGTATCGATTTCCAAAGCATCATCTATCAG
The DNA here is from genome assembly GCA_043778965.1 of Candidatus Altimarinota bacterium. Lineage (GTDB taxonomy): Bacteria > Patescibacteriota > Gracilibacteria > BD1-5 > UBA2023 > JAGOMW01. The sequence continues at coordinate 7,994 of JAYWFD010000050.1, read as the reverse complement.
ATATGCTTGTTTTCAGAGACTTTCGGCGACATCACGGAGTTTATTGGAATTCGAACTTGATTTTGAACCTACGACGAGGACGAGGTCACATTTTTCTGCAAGTGCTTTTACGGCATTTTGTCGATTCGTCGTCGCATAGCAGATGTAATCAGTTTTTGGAAGGACGATATCGGGAATCTGCAGTTGAATTTTTTTTATGAGCTTTTCAGTATCATCGACAGAGAGAGTTGTTTGCGTGAGAAGTGCAAGTGCTCATTTGATGCTATGTATTCACTCTAGATCGCTTTCTTTTTCTATGAGAGTGATATGGCTTCCTCATTCATCGAGGATGCCGATAGCTTCTTGGTGTCATCTTTTACCAATATAGAGTATATGATATCACTTTGCTATAAATTCTCTCGCTTCTCGGTGCACTTTTTCTACGAGTGGACAAGTAGCATCGATCCATCGTATGTTCCTTGATCGAAGTTTTTCAAAATAGCTGGGACCTGTTCCATGTGCAGATATGACTATGAGTCCACCTTCTGGGATTTTTTCTATATTTGATTCAAAAACTACTCATTTTCGTTCAAACATATGAATCACGAAAGTATTATGGATGATTTCATGATTGACATATATCGTCTCATTTGGATAGGTCGAGATAATCTGCATGAGCATATCGACTGCCCGATGGACTCAAGCGCAGTATCATCGTGGATAGGCGGTATAAATGCGGAGTAATCATTGCATATTATGCGGAAGTTACTTGTTCTTTCTTCATTTTACTTTTCCACTCATTGATTTTTTTTCTCAGCATCTCACTTGCTTTGATCGGGTTCATATAGATTTGGACATCATTGTCGAAGACGACTGTAGGTCCTTCTTTACATCGGCCCTGACAGAGGCAGTCTTCGATAATCAATTCTTCAGGATAATTATAAAATACTCGATCAGAAGCGAGTCTTTTCTCGATAAAGCTCGAAAATCGCTCAGTACATGAGCGTCATTTACATATTTTGACCGTGAGTGGAGACATGTGCAAGATTATAGGGATAGAGAGAGTAAGGGCAAATTAAAATTGAATAATCTTAGGATTTCAGAGAGAAGAATTTTTCGTAGTATTACTAACAAATTAAAATTCCCCACTCTCGTAGGGCTTTTCTACGATTTTAGTCTTTTTCGTCTTCGAAAATAAAATTCCCCTTGAACGGGGAATTTTCCTTTTCTAAAAGTAAACTTCTCATACTCAAGTTTATACTTCTATTCCTCCTCGTCTTCTTCGAATTTCACTCCACGTTCTGCGCGGATTTTCTCTGTGATATTGTTTGGAACATGAGCATAGTGGGCAAATTCCATCGTATATGTCGCACGTCCTTGTGAAGATGATCGTAGGTCTGTCGAGTATCCGAACATTTCGGAAAGTGGCACATGTGCACGGATGATCTTCGCCATACCACGTTCTGTCATTTCGATGATCTGACCACGCTTCGAGTTCAGGTTTCAGAGGACATCACCCATATACTCTTCTGGAGTATTGACCTCGACGAACATGATCGGTTCGAGAAGTACTGGGCGAGCCTTGCGAGCTGCTTGGCGGAATGCCTTGATCGCAGCCATACGGAAGGCGAGCTCATTTGAGTCGACATCATGGTAACTACCGAATGTGAGAGTTGCTTTTACATCGACGATCGGATATCCTGCGATGATACCACGAGTATAGGCAGCGATGAGACCTTTTTCTACTGCAGGGATGAACTCACGAGGGACGACTCATCCGACGATCTTATTCACGAAGACTGTCTCTGTGGCGAGTCCTTCTGGGTCTGCTGCTCGCATCTCTGGAGTGATCGGCTCGAAAGTGATAGTGACATCACCGAACTGTCCACGACCTCCTGATTGTTTCTTGTGTACACCTCGTTCGTCAGTGACAGTCGCATTAATTGTTTCACGGTAGGCTACTTGTGGAGCTCCGACATTTGCTTCGACTTTGAATTCTCGTTTCATACGATCGACGAGGATCTCGAGGTGGAGTTCTCCCATACCTGCCATGATCGTCTGTCCTGTTTCAGGATTCGATGATACTCGGAATGATGGATCTTCCTCAGCAAGTTTATTGAGAGCCATACCCATACGCTCTTGGTCAGCTTTGGTCTTTGGTTCGACTGAGATAGAGATCACAGGCTCAGGGAAGATCATACGTTCGAGGACGATCGGGTGATTTTCATCACAGAGGGTATCACCGGTCTTTGTATCCTTGAGACCTATGATAGCACCGATATTTCCTGCAGGGATTTCTTCGATCTCTGTACGATTGTTCGCGTGCATCTGGAGTAGTCGTCCGATACGCTCACGTTCTCCTGAGACAGAGTTCAGCACATAAGAACCCGACTTCAGAGTACCAGCATAGACTCGTACGAAAGTGATACGTCCGACAAATGGATCAGTCATGATCTTAAATGCGATTGCACCAAGAGATTCTGTAGGATCTTGTTTCAGAGTGATAGATATCTCAGCATCATCTGGGTCAGTACCAGTGATCGTCCCGTCCTTCACGTCAAGTGGTGATGGAAGAAGGTCGACGACCGCATCGAGTACGAGCTGGACTCACTTATTCATGAGAGCTGAACCACACATGAGAGGGTATACTGCATCAGAGATGACTCACTTACGAATTCCCTGCTTGATCTCAGCTTCTGTGAGAGTTCCTGCTTCGAAGAATTTATTCATGAGATCATCGTCTTGTTCCGCAGCTTTCTCTACGAGCTTCGCATGCCACTCATCTGCTAGTGCTTTCATATCTTCTGGGATCTCGAATTCGACGACGACTTCACCCATCTTCCCTTCGAATCTATATGCCTTCATATTGATAAGATTGATGATTCCAGAGAAGTCATTCTCTTGACCGATAGGAAGCTGTATAGGGATGACTTTGTTACCTGCAAGACGCTTGATGATAGACTCATAGGTCATCATGAAGTTTCCTCCTGTCTTATCCATCTTATTTGCGAAGGCGATACGAGGTACTCCATACTTATCTGCCTGTTTCCATACCGTTTCACTTTGAGGCTCGACTCCTTGTGACGCATCGAATACTGCGACAGCTCCATCGAGTACTCGCATAGAACGCTCTACTTCGATCGTGAAGTCGACGTGTCCCGGGGTATCGATCAGATTCAGCTGGACTCACTTCCATGTAGTAGTAGTCGCTGCTGAAGTGATCGTGATACCACGCTCTTTCTCTTGCTCCATCCAGTCCATAGTAGCACCACCATCGTGTACTTCACCAATCTTATGATTGATACCAGTATAGAAGAGTACACGTTCTGAAGTAGTCGTCTTACCCGCATCGATGTGGGCGCAGATACCGAAGTTTCGGATATTTTTGAGATCCTTGGAGATGGCCATAGAAAAGCAGTTAGTAATTAGGAGTTAGAGACGAGTGAGATAGAAAATCCCACAGCTCAAATAACGCGCGAATAATATGGAAAAAGTGAAGAATGTCAAAAGATTATAGGTTGATCATATTTCAGCGTCTGGATCTACAAATTACCGATTTTTATCGTGAAGATAAAGTTGTACTTATACATAAAAAAGAATATAGGAATTTTGATATATAATACGTATTATTTCATATAATATCAAGAACATAAGATTCGGGAAGATTTTTACTTTTTCTTGATCCAAAGCTTCTCGAGTACTTCCTTCTTGGTATCATCCCCCTTTTCTTCCAGAAGATCCGTACATCTATGGATCTCTGCTTCGAGAAGCATCCCTTCAGCTGTTTCAGCATCGATCCCATGTGACTGGAGATAGAAAAGTGCATCACCTGAGATCCGGTGGATCCGACAAGAATGTCATCCTTCGATTGAGTCAGTTGCGACTTCGAGTACTGGACGACCTCTCATTCGGGCATTGTTCCCGAGAAGGATATTGGTCTGATCTACTCTAAGTTTCACATTCTTACATCCAGGAAGAGCTCGGCCTATCCCATCGATTTCTATAGATGTACCCGAGGTAGCAAGCCCAAGAAGCTGAAGTGAGGCCTCACTATCAGATCATTCTATAGAAACGGACATTTCGAGAACCATATTTGATCATATAACCATAGCAGCACCACGGAAGATAGCTCATTCTTCGACAATGAATTTTCGTTCGTATTTTCCATCCTGGCTCGGAAAAAGAAGATATTTCAGACACTCTCATTTCCTGATTCGTATCTCACGGAAGAGATCATCCCCCAGGTCGAGGATGGGGGTATTATTTACGAGGATCTTAGGATTATTACAAGTCATATGCCGAAGTATAGAGAGAGTAGATGAAATGACAAATGGAATTGTTTGGAAATTCGAGAAAAATTTGGTATGATAAGAGAAATGCCTCTGTCATTCCTGGATAGAAGGTGAATTGATTCGAAGAATCAAGAGAAGCTCCCTGGGGGATGCAGGAATCCAGACTAAAATAAGGAATTCTTTTTATGCTAGATTCCGAGACAAGTCCGGAATGACAGGGACAAAAACAGTTCTCACTATTAATTATTAATTATTAATTGTCCTCTAAAACTCCAATCATCACCTACGAAGTCTCTGTCGACCGAGCCAATGAAAAAGGCGTTTTTGTCGCGCGTGAGATGCTCTCGACCCTCCATCATGCAGTCGAGCATATGCGCCCATGGTGGAAGATATGGGAAGCGAAGATCCATCCGACTTTTCGTTTTGAGATCGTCGCATCTGGTGGACAGATACGGTTCTTCCTCTCGACGACAAGTGAATTCGCAGGATTCATGACAAGCCAGCTCTATGCTCACTATAGTGATATCGAGATGATCGAGGTAGAGGATCGTGAAATGAGAAAGTGACCATTTCGTATCCGTGATATCAAGATCGCCCACCAGTCACTTGACATAATAAAATTCTATGTCAATCTAAAAGATCGTACAGAAAAAGAGTCTGTCGATCCACTTTCATCACTTACGAGCGCCCTCTCAAAGATACCAAAAGATCAATATGGAGCATATATCATCGACTTTGCACCGATAGAAGACCATATTTGGCGTCACGATAGACATCGTATCATATGGGATTCTCACATCATCCCTGGATGTCTGAAGGTTCGTCTTCTACACTTTTGGTCATGGATTGGGTGGATATTCATCCCTCTTTCCTGGTCATCGAAGTTTGTATCTTTTCTCACTCCACCAGGAGAAGATGATACTCACTCGGGGGGAGAAGATCACGAAAAAAAATGAAAAATAGAAACAAAAACAGAAGGATATGGATTTCAAGTAGCACTTCGTGTCGTGAAAGATGTCCATGATCCGATCCATGATGAGATCCTTCTTAAGGAGCTTGCCTGAGGGATGAATATCTTCGCTAATCCCAGTGGAAATCACTTCATCATGAAGCGCTCTCATACGATACTCCATCTTCCTTCACTTCATCGTATCTCTCGTGGAGCGATGATCCTCTCATCTACTGAGCTGGCAGGGCTCATCCATATGCCGACACTCTATGTGAAAACTCCAGGTATCCACTGGGTGACGACTCGCAAATTCGAGCCACCGCATGATCTTCCGAGTGTCGAAAGTCCCAATACTCCTATCGGAATGGCCAACTACCGAGGTGGAGTAGAAGGATTCGGACTGAAGCCTATAGACCGGGCTCGTCATACATATATCATCGGAAAGACTGGTATGGGAAAGTCGACTCTTCTCGAAAATATGATCTATGCAGATATCCTGGGTGGACGTGGAGTCGCGGTGATCGATCCACATGGTGATCTCGTCGAGACAATCCTCAAAAATATCCCAAAATCAAGAACCAATGACATCGTCCTTTTTGATCCTGCCGATCAAGAGTATCCGATAGGGTTCAATATGCTTGATAATCCTCATCCAGAACTTCGTCCTATCGTTGCAGGAGGACTCGTGTCGATTTTTAAAAAAATGTTTGCAGAAAGCTGGGGTCCACGACTCGAATATATACTTCGAAATACCATCCTGACGCTTCTTCTTATACCAGATACGACCCTCATCTCTATCCCACTCATGCTCACTCATGAGGCATATAGACGGAAAGTCGTATCCAAGATCGATGATCCTATCCTCATACAGTTCTGGAACGAAGAATTCGCGAAGATGACTCCATCCATGCAGAGTGAAGCGATCAATCCTATTTTGAACAAAGTCTGACAATTTCTTTCCTCACCGATTCTTCGCAATATTCTTGGCCAACCGAAAAATCCATTTACCCTCAGGTGGATCATGGATAATAGTAAGATATTCCTTGTGAATCTCTCGAAATGAAGAATCGGAGAAGATGCCAGCGCTCTCCTTGGTGCAATGATGGTGACGAAGTTCCAGATCGAAGCAATGACCCGTGCAGATATACCAGAAGCTGATCGTGTAGATTTCGGACTCTACGTGGATGAGTTCCAGAATTTTGCGACGGACTCTTTCGCGACGATACTCTCTGAGGCACGAAAGTATAAACTCTCTCTTACTATGGCGAATCAGTATATCGCTCAGATGGCAGAGACGGTACAATGAGCCGTATTCGGAAATGTCGGATCGCTCGTGTCATTCCAGGTCGGGTATCATGATGCTCTCACGCTCGCAGAAGTCTGTGGTGGAGAAGATGTGATCACGCCTCAGGATCTCATGAACCTTCGCAAATATGATATCTATACAAAATTATTGATCGATGGTATGCCTTCACCAGTATTTTCTGCTACGACCTATGCACCACTCCATGAACGCATGGAGGTCTCTCCTCAGCAGACTCGTGATGTCCTTTTGAAAGTTTCTCGAGAAAAATACACGAAGAAAAAGGACTTCGTAGAAAAAAAGATCTTCGAGAATATCAATAAAATTCGTGAAGAAGAAAAAAAATTCCGTGAAGAAAAAGAAGCCTATAAAGAGAAGAAAATGGAAGAAAAAAAACAGAAGAGAGAAGGAGAGGAGAGGTAATCTATGCATAGATAAACTGAATTCTTCAATTATCTTCATAGGGGTTTACTTGCCATCATCTTTTTCTGAGTATCTGGAAAGCTGCTTCAAAGTTTTGCCTATCTTGCTCATGTAAATCAGGAAGACTATTTAAATCAAACAAACTCGTGACATATCGAAGTCATATAAGCTCTGCAAGTTCATGGTATTTGATTCCGATATATTTTTTTTCAGGTGCATAGAGGACTGATGCTGGAATTTTTACTATTCCATTTCGTATACTGAGTAGTGCCGATTCTATGCTTGATGCTATATCTTCAGGTTTTGATAAGCAGAGTTTGTGAAAAGTATCCCAGACAGCATAGAGCTTGGATGATTGTAATCTCAGTCTTCGTTCTTCTGCTGTATCGTCATCCATTCTGATAGTGTCTCCACCACCTTTTGCTTCTAGGGCATCCATTCCTTCCACACGATCTTTTTTCTCCTTTGCTTCCTGCAACGACCCTCTATGTATAGCATTCACTTCATCCCAAACAGCTCACAGTACCGATCTTATACTTGGCTTAGTTGGCATCCATGATGAGATATCATTTTCGGCTCATTCAGCTGCTAACTCTCTCTGGAAAGCAAGTCTTTCAGATAAATCCCTCGTTAAGCTCGCTGATGCTTTTTGGTAGAGTTGTGTAATTTTCATTTGATGATAATAGCTTCTCTTCATATTTTGTCAAATTATTTTTTTTCATGTCTATTCATAATAGGGGTTCTTGCTCTTGCGAATCACCATTTTCTCGCTATAATCACTTTCATATTTCTAAATTCTTTTTATGCGTTTTATTTTCCTTATTACGACTCTCATCTTTGGATATTTTCTCCAGATTCAAAGTATATTTGCAGTAGATGATGTCAATGTGCGAGATACTTCCCAAGTGACGATCAGTGGAAATCCAGAGAATGATAAGCTCGGGAGTTTCGTAGGTCCAATAGTGAACTTCTTCTACTCACCAGTAGCGAGTGGCGATGCTACGATACCCAATATATTTCTTGGTATTACTGGAGCAATAAAGAATTT
>JAYWFD010000049.1:0-2148 GCA_043778965.1 Candidatus Altimarinota bacterium | reverse complement strand
ACTTTTGCCATCTTCATCGCGACGACCTTGAGTCCGCGAGCTTCGATGCGAGAGAGAACCTGACCGATGAGACCACGGTGAACAGTATCAGGCTTCAGGATAATGAGTGAACGTTCTGCCATAGGGAAAAAGTGAAGAAGTAAATGAAAAGTGAAGAATACAAGAGGTGTTTCTTTCTGCAAATGATATAGAAAAACGGGAAAAAGCAAGTTTTTCCTCATCTAAAATCCACTCTGTAACTCGAGCATCCTCGCATAAATCCCTCCCTGTTCTACGAGGGTTGTGTGTGTTCATCGTTCCACGACCGATCCTCACTCGATGACGATGATATCATCTGCCTTCTTCACGGTCTGCAGTCTATGAGCCACGATGATGACGGTTCGTCACTCGAAGAGATTACCCAGTGCTTCTGTAATCTTCTCTTCACTGAAGGAATCAAGGGCTGAAGTAGGTTCATCCAGGAGTATTATTTCTGGATCCTTGAGAAATATCTTCGCAATGGCAAGACGTTGTTTCTGTCATCAGCTCAATCGGACACCTCGTTCTCCAATCTCCGTATCGAGACCCTTTTCGAGTTCGAAGACGAAGTCACAGTGGGCAAGTTTAAGTGCTTGTGTCAGTTTTTGTTCGAGGCCCTGTGTATCTGTCATTTCGAGCGAACCCTGAACTTGTTTCAGGGGAAGGGAGAAATCTTGCTTTTTTTCTCGTCATTTCTGAGCAAGATGTCTCGTCGTCGTCACAGGCACAGACGACTCTGTCGACATGACTGGTACACTCGAAACTGCACTTATGAGGTTCTCTCTGATTGTTCCATCGAAGACGCTCGGATCTTGTGTGAGATAACCAATATGAGGATAGTAGGTTTTCAGGGCTGTAGAATCCAGTGGATTCCCGAGGACTGAGATACTTCCAGATTCTGGATGGAGGTATCCAGCAATAAGCTTGATCAGTGTAGTCTTTCCTCCTCCTGAGGCTCAGACGAGTGCTGTCTTCTTCCCTTTCTCAATGGTGAGAGAAAAGTTCTCAAAGACTTTAGACTCAGTGTAGCCATAGGTGACTTGCTCTATCTCGATATTCTTGTTCTCAGGAGTGAAGGGGGATCAGGTGGAGTATCATCGCATGACTGGAGCGGTGTCGATGATTTCCCATATTTTCTCAATATCAGAGAATTCTTTCGAGAAGTTCTTGTAGAACTCCACAGAATCCAGAAGAAAGTTCTCAAATACAACAAAGAGTGCAAGGATACCAGCAAGATCAGCAGGATTCATCGAAGTACGAATACCCGTGAATATGATGAGGAGAAAGAGGATAATTCTGAAGCTGATCGTCAGGACTCTGACTGAGTTGAAGACAAAGAATAGTGCATTATTGATTCCAATATTTGTCATTCAGATCTCATCTACGAGTGATGCATTTTTCGTGAGTTCTTCATTCGCTCTCGATCACTGTATGATCTCATTGCGAGACATAATAATCCGGACGAGTTGTCGAGTGAATTCATTCTTTTTCTCTGTTCGCATTCGACGGTACCTGTGAGCGTATTGGTCCGCAATCACGACAACAATATGCAGAACAATGAGAACAATGAGAAATATTACTCCGTAGAGAATCTGAGCTTGGAGAAATATATAGAAAATAAAACTCGTCAATATAATCATCCGAGTTCCTTCTTTGATAAAATTTGTGAGTCATTCGACCCATGCTTTTTCTCATGAAGTGATGATAGCAATGAGCTTCCCTGTCCCCATCCGTTCTATATAATTCCCATCGATAAGAAAGAGTTTTTGGAGGTATTGTTGATAGATCCATTTTACAATAGCATAGTAGAGATATGGCCAATCCGTTTTCCGAGATATCCATGTGATACAGAGATACCCTATCGAGAATGTGATAAATTCATAGAGGAGAATAGTGAGTCAATGGAGATCAGAAAGGGAAAAAAGTCTCACGGACTCTCTAATCATATAGACAGAGAAAAGTCCATACAGTGCCCACGTTGAAAATTTCAAAACCGAAAGGAGAACTAAAAGTCTACTTTCCTTGAGTGGCTCGAAAAATCGTTTTGCTTTCTGGAGGAAGGTCATAACTAGAGAGAGAGTTCTGATGCAAAATCAAGGACATGCGCTTTTGTGATTCATTGGAATCGTT
>JAYWFD010000048.1:0-5828 GCA_043778965.1 Candidatus Altimarinota bacterium | reverse complement strand
CCTTATAGGTTTCTCGACGGGCGATTTCTGCACCATTGAGACGACCACCGAGTTTTACCTTGATACCAAGACCACCTTTTTCCATAGTTTTTGCGATCGTATTTTTGATCACTCGACGATAAGGCATCTTTTTTTCGATCTGTCGTGCGATAGAATCAGCAACGAGACTTGCAGAGAGTTCTGGCTTCTTCACTTCCTTCACTTCAAGAATGAAGTTGTATCCAGGGAAACGCTTTGTGAGCATTGATTTAAGAACATTAATGTTCTCATCATTTGTACCGAGGATAATAGCAGGTCGAGAAGTATATATAGCAACTGAAAGGTCGCTATTACCACCATGACTCATGAATACATTCGCAATAGGAAGATTCTTAAAATGTTTCATGATGAGAGCTCTGATGGCTACATCTTTTGCTGTATGAATAGCGTATGTCTTGCGATCATAGTACCCTGTCGAGCGCCATGTTTTGATATATCCGATACGGAATGCTATGGGTGAAACTTTGTGTCACATAGAGATAAAAAAGAGTGATTATTTTACAGAAAGGGAGAGATCGACATGAGAAGTACGCTTGAGGATTCTATGAGCACGTCCACGAGATACAGGATTGATACGCCTATAGACCAGTCATTGGGTGACACTCACAGAAGAAATTGTAAGTTCTGCGAGAGATTGATTATCATTATTTGTTGCATTTGCTACTGCACTTGCAAGTACTTTATAGATAATATCAGCACCTTTCTTTGGCATAAACTGCAACGTTTCAAGGGCATTTTTTGCATCCATATTTCGGATGATGTATGCGATCACATTGAGCTTTTTTGGGCTGATGCGAACGTTTCTAACAGAAGCTTTCATAGTTATAGTAATTAGTGGGATAGTAGGATAGTGATTAGATGGTTAGATTTCGGTTTCTGTAAACAGTTACCAATATGCCAATTACCAATCTACTACTTGTTACCTGAATGGGCACGGAATACACGAGTAAATGAGAACTCTCCAAGCTTATGTCCAACCATATCTTCTGTAACGAAGACTGGAACATGTTGCTTTCCATTGTGTACACCGAACGTATGTCCGACAAACTCTGGAGCGATCATACATGCACGAGACCATGTCTTGATGACACTTTTTCTACCTGAAGTATTGAGTGCTTCTACTTTCTTAATTACACGTATATCGATGTAAGGTCATTTTTTAAGACTGCGAGTCATAGGAGAGGAAATTAGAATTTAGTTTGAAGAGAGAAAGGAATGTCTCTATGGTAATTAGCCTTGAAGTTTTCCTGCACGAGTTCTGAGAATCCAACGATCAGTATACTTTCGAGAGCGAGTCTTGACACCGCGAGCGAGTTTTCCCCATGGAGTTTTTGGACCTTTTCTCTGACCGACTGACTGATGACCTTCACCTCATCCGTGTGGATGATCTACAGGATTCATAGATGAACCGAGGACTGTAGGACGTTTACCAAGCCAGCGACTTCTACCAGCCTTACCGATAGTTACCTGATTCCAATCACTATTAGATACAACACCAACTGTAGCAAAACATTTCTTATGCACGAGACGGATCTCCCCTGAAGCCATCTTGAGCTGTGTATATTCTCCTTCTTGAGAGAGGACGAGGGCACTAGATCCAGCAGAACGTATAGTGGAAGCACCTTGGCCAGTGATCATCTCTACATTGTATACTGTGAGTCCTGTAGGGATATTTCCGATTTCCATACGGTTTCCAGGAATGGGCTTTGCTGTAGAAGATATAATAGTGTCATCTCCGACTTTCATCTCAGAGTGAGCAAGTACATAGCGACGTTCACCATCTCGATAACATACGAGAGCGATGAATCCTGTTCGATATGGATCATATTCGATCGTCTCCACACGAGCAACTATATCTTTTTTGTCGAGAGCAAAATCGACCATACGGTAGAGCTTCTTGTGTCCACCACCTTGATGGCGTACAGAGATACGTCCAGCACTATTACGTCCAGCACTATCCTTGATAAATTTTGTAAGTGGCTTATGTGGCTCATTGGTAGTGAGTTCCTCATAGGTGAGTCCAGTCATAAATCGTCGGGATGGGGTGGTAGGTTTATATTTTTTGATTCACATAGGAAAGTATTTAGGATTGAGTTCGTAGTATTGAGAATGAAACTATTTTATTTTTTCGAAATTTACGATTTTCTGACCATTTCTGAGAGTCACCATTGCCTTCTTTTCTATTCCTTTCTTACGAGCAACTCCAAGTTTCGTATTATGAAATTTTTCTCTTGTGTACGTAATATTTACTTTTTCTACTTCGACACCATAGATGGTCTTGAAAGCATTTTTTACATCGATCTTTGTAGAACTTGGATCGATATAGCATGTATATACACCTTTTATTTCACCATCTGTAGATTTATTGGTGACGGCGAATCGCTTAATGACGGTATAGAGAGAGTTCATAGGAGAGGGGCGTTAGTTTTTTATTATTATCAGGATTACTTAGAGAAATGTGCGTAAAGATGTTTGAGAGATGCTTCTGTAAATACAAGATCTTTATACTTTAGAAGTGAATGTGGATTGAGGTATTCGACATTGACTACTTTTACTTCTGGGATATTCCAAGCACCGAGGATATCATCTTTCTCTTCACGAGTGATAGCGATAAGAGGTTTTTTTGCTTCCATAGCAGCGAGGAATGTTGTCATACCTTTTGTCTTAACAGCATCTTTCCCGAATGAAGATACAACTTTTACATTGTTTTCTGTAGCTTTCGTAGAGAGAAGCGAGAGAAGTGCGAGACGGCGTTCTTGAGCATTCATCGTGAGAGTGAAATTTCTCTCATTTCGAGGACCGAAGACCACACCTCCACCTCGTCTCATAGGAGAACGGCGGTCACCCATACGAGCGCTACCAGTTCCTTTTTGTTTGAACATTTTTTTCGTAGAACCTCGAACCTCACCGCGATGCTTCGTATGTGCTATAGCGATACGACCATTTGCTTGCTGAAGAACGAGAAATCTATGGATAAGACCGAGATTCGGAGTCACTCCGAAGTGAGATGCTTGGAGGTCGACGCTACCTGTATTTTTTCCGTGATTGTCGAAGAGAGGAGCTTTCATAATTGAGTGTAAGTTACATATTTAGGGCAGAAAGTATCAGTACTTTTTACTGTATACTTTTTCCTAAAAATTAAGTGAGATCAGAGAGTTGCGAGCACCTGGAACTGGACCCTTCACAGCGATGACTCTCAGTTCTTTGTTTATGAGAACGAGTGGTACATCTTTCAGAGTGATCTTATCGAGACCCATATGTCCATGCATCTTCTTACCGAGCTTGGTACGACGAGGTTTGCGTGTACCGATAGAACCAAGGGAACGAGTATACTTGTGTCCGTGTCCTCCAGGACCTCCGGAGAAGTTCCATCGCTTCATAGCACCCTGGAAACCCTTACCTTTGGAGATAGAGCTGACATCGAGGGTGACTATACCTTCGAGCATATCGAGAGTGATCTCTGCACCTTTCTCAAGTGAGACAAAAGGACCAGTGATAGACACTTCACGAAGAGTCGTACGCTTCCCGTCTGTCATAGCAATGACGAGAGCGGAGTATCCGTCGATCTCTTCTGTCTTGATCTGAGCAACTGTAAGAGTAGGAACCTTGATAAGAGTCACTGGAGTGAATGTACCGTTGTGAATGACGCGAGTCATTTCGAGTTTTTTTCCTATGATACCAGCCATGGTGCGTATGAGATAGATATTAAAATGAGAGGTTGCAAGTATGCGCTCCAGAGGGAGGATTTACCAGCAACATCACTATGAGGAGTCTGTCGCCAGGGGGCGAGAGAACATACAAAAGTGAGCGGATTATATGAAAGAGTTATGGAATGTCAAAAGATTTTCGAGTTACTAGTTACTAGTTATTAGTTATTAGAAAGGTAAGCCAAGAAATGGGTGGAAAAAATGTGTTCAAAAGGTCGATTGGATAGTGGGATAGTAGGATGGTCGGATGGTCAGATAGTTATGAGCAATATAGTTTGTTTGATATGTTTTTCTTTGGAGAATCGAAAGAGTTCGATAGTATATACATGATCCTAATTGTTCCCTATATCTGCTTCTTTTCTTTTTCGAATTTCTAGAATTCATGAGAAACTGTGAGCCCTATTGAAATTAGAATTTCCGTCTCTGTTTTGCTTCTTTATTTTGGTGAATTTTCAGATTTTGTCCGCGAAAGTTTGCGTATAAAACTCGGAATTGTCTGAGCCGAAGGCGAGTTTTTCGAGTTTAGCAAACCGAGTGGGGAACAAAATCGAAAATGAAACAATCAAAAGAAGAACCTTTTGTTTCTTTTCAGTCATGAAAAGAAAAGAGCAAAAAGAAAAAACGACCCTCAAGCAGGTCGTCAATCTTCCAAGGATTATTTCACGCCTTTCTCTAAATTAGAAACTATCTCTTCCATTCAAAGTAATATTGCTAACTTAGGATTTCTTTTAATATAAGGCAACCTTTGATCTTCTGGAAGAAATTCTAACTGTTTCATAGCATCATCAATTCTCTCATGTTGCGCTATGGAACAAGAACGAATAATTTCACCCCATCAATTTGGTATTCGAAAAACTCCTGCCTGTACATTTCATTGGATTTTCTTAAATTCTGGAGAATGGAGAATGGCAGTAATATCTAATTTTTTAGTATTAGGACTAGTAATAATTGGATCTTGAATTGTATCGGGGGATCAAGTTCAAGACATACTTAATAAAGTGAAATAATAAACATTAAAAGTTTATCACAACTCTCTCTCTCTCTCTCTCTGTCAAGACAATTTATAAAAATAGTGCATAGATTGAGTGCCTATTGGCGCAAAATCTCCCTAACCCCCTTTCCACCCCAGGGTGACTTCTCTCTTCATCTCACTCAGATTCACCTGTTCAAGGGGGAATAAAGCAAAAATACCACTGTCTGCACTCTATCTCTGCACTCTTCCTTCATTTCTCCCTATGAAACCTATCAAAGCCAAAAAATCTCTCGGACAAAACTTCCTCATCGACGAGGAAGCACTCACCGAGATTGCACACTCAATCACGGTAGCCTGAGAGCATATCATCGAAGTATGACCTGGATATGGTGCACTTACGGAGTACATACTCTCCCATCACCCGAAGTCGCTCGACCTCGTCGAGCTCGACCCTGATATGATCGAGATCCTCGATGAGCGATATATGGGCGATGAAGTCGCTCCGAAGATCATCTGAGAGGAGCAACTCCTCGTAAAGACGACTCCTATAGCGATCCATCATATCGATGTACTGAAGTTCACTCCTTCATATGAAGACTACTCTCTCGTCGCAAATATCCCCTACTATATCACGAGTCCGATACTCTTCCACTTTCTCTATGATATTGCCAATCCTCCGAAAGAGATGACAATCATGATGCAACAAGAAGTCGGAGAGAAGATCCTCGAATGACGTACGAAAAAACCACACCATTCATACCTCTCGCTTGCGATGGAGATCGCTTGCGAAGATATCGAGATCGTCCGCTATGTCGGTCGAGAGAGCTTCGATCCAGCACCGAAGGTCGACTCTATCGTCTTAAAATTTAGCGTGAAGAACTCTCGTGATCGAGAAATGGAAGAGCGACTCCTCACCCTCTGGCGTATCGCCTTCACCCATCCTCGTAAGACCCTCCTCTCGAATCTCAGGTGAAGTCACTACGATATCGAATGAGTGAAACAGTGGCTCCTAGAATGCGGATACGATGAGAAGGTGCGGGCGGAGGCGGTGAAGAAGGAAGATTGGGGGAAATTCGTCTAAAAAATTTGATTTGCTGAGTATTTTGTAT
>JAYWFD010000047.1:0-5859 GCA_043778965.1 Candidatus Altimarinota bacterium | reverse complement strand
AACCTTACGAGATCTCGCACATGAGGAACATATAGAAGCGTTCAAGCAGGAAAGACAAGAGGAAGAAGAAAAGATAGAAAAAGATAATACCTTAAGTCGTTTGCTCGGTCTACTAGTAAACCGGAGAGACAGAATTGCCGAGAGAAATGCCTTATAAAAGAGACAACTTCAGCTGATTGCCACACGAGCTACTTCAGATGACCTCACGGAAAATGCATCGATTATCGAAGGATTTTATAGATATACTTGAGCCTTTTCCGATGAAGAGCTGTACTTCGCTCTTGATTACAACCTTCAGAGAAGTAAGGGGGAAAAAAGTAAAGTAAATAAAAGATTTTATGCAACTGTAATATGAATTTTGCGAGATGAGCTCAGCATAAGAAATCTTCCCCATGATAAGCGAGAAACTATACAATCCGGACACTCAGATATGACTGTGTGAGAACGAGATAGTTTTATTAGTCAAATTCTCTAGAAATCACCCTATAATCTTTTTTTGATTTTTCATGATTTTCTTTATACTGAGAGTATATTTTTTCTATGCTTCATCTTCATCATCGGAAACTCATCACTGTCGGACTCATCTTCATTATTAGTTGGATCATAGGAACAATCTTGATACATCGATTTGAGTTCGGACATCCTATAGGAGAGAGCTACTTCAATGCGCTCTACTTCACTGTCATCACGACAGCAACCATAGGATTTGGTGATCTGGTACCTATAACGACAGCAGGGAAGATACTCACTATGGGATATGCTATATTCTATGTTCCTCTTTTTCTCTATGTGATGAATCTCCTCTTCCAGTCTTCGCTTCATCGTATCCGCATGCAAGATGAGTATATCCGTGAAGAGATCCATGATGTCGAGCGAGACATAGAGGTCATACTTGATGAAAAATCCAAAAAACATCGAATGATCGCAAAAAAATAGTGTTTTTCATCCTTACTATAGCCTCTCTGTAATATTTTCATTCTTAACTTTTCATTCATTTGTATTCTCCTCGCGAAATATATAGATTTCTCCGGTCATCTGATCTTAAGTCTGTCCTCGGAAAAAGCTTCCATAAGAGACATATGGAATCATCTGATATCCAAAGTCCTTTCGATACTCCTGAAGAGATATTTCTTCTGGAGTATCTCATATCTCAAGGCTACCTCATAGCCGAATATCGAAATAATGATCATAATGATTCAGAAAGTTACCTCATATCGACGATGGGACATGCTTTTATGCAATACTATAAAAAGTCGAGTATATTTCGTATCCGAGCATGGACACACTACTATATCGTACTCTACTGGATAGTATTCGCCTCAGCACTTGGCTCACTCATAGCTACATATATTGCTTCACTCTTCTAAAAACGTCATGCCAAAAGTATTTCTCTGAAAAACTCTCCAAGAACTCTATCGAAACTCATGATCGGACAGAAGCTCAAAGTAGAAATATTTTCGGAAAAATCCATAAAATTCTCTTGCATTTCTTAGAAAAGAGATACTATATATTGTATCTGAATCTCTAACTAAAACACTATATGTCGACAAAAGATGCGAAAATTATCGATAAAAATCCGATATTTAACCCCCTTGGGAAAGATAAGGTAGAGGATCGTACGATTATAAAAGGGAATACGACTGGACTTTTCAATCTCAATGCTGTAAAATACCAATGGGCAAAAAGTCTCTATCAGGTGATGATCGGGAATTTTTGGGTTCCAGAAAAAGTGAGCGGACTCAAAGATGATGCTCGTGACTTCACGAGCTCACTGAGTCATGAAGAACAGCATGCCTATAAAGGGATCCTTTCTTTTCTTATATTTCTCGACTCGATCCAGACGGTGAATCTCCCGAACTTCTCGAACTATATCACGAGTCCTGAAGTCAATCTCATTCTCGCGATCCAGGCATTCCAGGAAGGTATCCACTCTCAGTCATATGCAACCATCCTAGAAAGTGTCGTATCGAGTGAGGAACGGGAGGAGATCTACTATTTCTGGAGGACCAACGATATTCTCCTCGAACGAAATAAATATATTGGATCTATCTATCAAGATTTTGTCGATAATCCGACTGATCATACATTTTTTCGAGGTCTTGTCGCGAACTTCCTCCTCGAATGACTCTACTTCTACAATGGTTTTGCATTCTTCGATACACTCGTAGATCGCATGAAGATGCCAGCGACATGACGGATGATCGCATATATTCGAAGAGATGAGCTCACGCATGTGACGATATTCGCCAATATTATCAAAGAGATCAAGCGCGAGTTTCCAGAAGTATACGATGAAGAGATGATTCGCGAGATGACGAAAGTAGCAGTCGACCAGGAAATACTCTGGAGTAAGTCAATCCTTGGAAATAAAATATCTGGGATGAATGGCAATACGACAGAAGAGTATACCAAATGGCTCGCAAACCAACGCCTCTCCATGCTCGGTGTCGAACCACTCTTTCCCGATGCGATCAAAAATCCCTATAAACATCTCGATCGACTTCAAGATCCAAATGCGGATAAGGGAAACTTCTTCGAGACGACGGTGATCAACTATACTCAGTCGAGTAATATGGCGGGAAGTTGGGATTTTTAGATCTGAAATAAAGGTCCGTACATATCATCTTCTGGATCGATAATCAGTTCATCCCCATTTTGCCTTTCAGTCGTATAGGTAACATGGGGATTTTTTATAATCGCAAGGGGCTGACATTCATCTCACTCTCACATCGTATGAACTGCTGAGGTTGCGAGAGCATCGGGAACATTGGTCCGAGCATAGTGAAAAGGACGACCAAATATATCGAGTTTTCCGACATAGTCACGTATTCCCTCAAATCCCATATGTCCAAGTGAGACTCCTGTCGTACCATTACGGAAGGGAATAGTACGAGAGTCAGATATGATAATGCCAAGATTTGCAATATTGTACTTTTCTCTTATCTGAAGCCAGAGAATATATGCGCTCTCATATGAATCCTTTGGGAGCATGATACATTTTCCATTTCCATTTGACTCATCGATCCCAGCATTTGCCATGGGCATACGATCATGGATCGTGAGGTGGACATATTTTGTTCGCGCATACCATGTAGACTCTGCTTTCACATATTCAAGCTTCTCTTCTGGATTATGTGCGATGAATGTGCGTCATTCGGAAAGAGCTACAATCTTCGACGTGATGATGAGAATATCTCAGTCTTCAAGTTTTAGTTTCTGTCATGTCTTTTTCTGTCATCCTGAACTTGTTTCAGGATCCAGCATCTCTGGATTCTTGCCTACGCAGGGATGAGACAAGGCAGTTTCGTCATTTTTTTGTGATCCTGTAGGGATCTGCCCTTGTTTCTGTGGTTCCTGTCATTCCGGATTTATTCCGGAATCTAGAGTTTCTGGATCTCTGTCGCATCAGGAATGACAAAAATCTACATGCTCGAGTATGAAGTCCATGAGATTCTCTCCTTCTTGAAATATACGAGTTTTTATGGGTGTGACGATCATAGTATTTTATAGTGAAGAAGTAATGTTCCTTGTTTATTGAGGATTCTTGAGCTTTGTAATATGAGATTTTTTTGTCACATCATGTCTAAAAATCGTATCCCTCCTCAGAGGAAGACGGGTTCTATAGTTATATATATCTCATCGCAATACCCTTGCTCTAAGGCCCACGTATAGACATCTTTTCATCAGAGGATTGCGATACGTTGGAATTTTTCTTTTTCGGAAATAACCCCAAGTGAGTGTAATTCTGGATTTATCCAGGTTACAGTCCCATCCTGGATAATATGCTGTATCGATCGGGAGAGGACATAGGTATTTCGTTGTCTGAGTCTGGATTCTGCTACTTCGAAAGTATTACGTCAGACAACCACTGCATCCATGCAGGCGAGTTTTGACTGAAAAAATTCCCAGTCCTCCTGACTCGTCCAATCCATATGAGCATTGGTTTTTTCTCTACGAGCGATATAAGCATCGAGAGACACCGCGACAATCACAGTAAAGGTTAGTTTTTTCATGAATATACTCTGGTTTAGGATTTCTGTGAAAATATACGTAGGATTATGTAAGAAATCGGTGTGTAGAGAACTCATCCGAGAACTTTATATATCCACCATGGGATCGCCATCATGAGGATTTTTTCTGGAGGGAATACTCAGACAAAAGCAATAGTCATGAATACTGTTGTATCGATCGCTTGTGAGACGATATTGGATAGTGTCGATGAGATGAAGAAATTTTTCGTGAGTGTCTTCGCAGCAAAAAATACAGCTATATCTACATATTCTGAGAGGAAGTATGCAAGCAATGAAGCGATACTTATCCTCCATGAAAGTGAGAAGATCGTATCATACGCTTCACCGATACGTCCATAGCTCGCATCCGACCAAGGAAGAGTATTCGAGAGGAGATTTCCAAGTGTGAAGAATATAAGTGCGACGAATCCTGCATAGACGAATCGTTTTGACATTTCTCGCCCATAGATTTGTCATACGATATCCGTCGTGATGAATATGATGGGCATGAAAAATACTGCAAGAGAGAGGTGAGTTCCGAAGAAGAATGGCATCGTCTTGATACCGAGAAGATTCGACGCGAAGATAGCAGCGATATAGATCGCGAGAGCGTAGAAAAGTTTTGTATTGATCATGATAAGAGAGGTTATAGGTAATAGGCTGTAGGTAATAGGAGATAGATAAAGAAATCGGGGCATGAGAGCAAGTTAGTATTTCATGAGGGAAAAAATAAGACAATAAAAAAACACCCGATTTCGCGGATGTCAGAGTTTTTTGATTTTTATAAACTACGACAAATACCCGCTAGAAGCAGGTGAGGAGCAGACGAAACTCGACCATGTAGTAAGACGATTGGAAAGTAGCATACAAAAAGTATATAAGAGTTCTTTTTTTTGTAAAGAGTTTTTTGCCTTTTCTTACTTTATCACTATGATACGCCCATGTCCAAACCAAAATCTATCCGCAATTTTTGTATCATCGCTCATATCGATCATGGGAAGTCGACACTCGCTGATCGTCTCATGGAGATCACGGGTACGCTCCAGAAAAGAGAGATGCTCTCACAGACCCTCGATCAGATGGATCTCGAAAGAGAGCGTGGCATCACGATCAAGCTCACTCCTGTACGTATGGAGTGGAAGTGAGTCGAGCTCAATCTCATCGATACTCCCGGTCATGTCGATTTCCAGTATGAAGTATCTCGCTCTCTTGCATCTGTCGAAGGAGCGATACTCGTCGTCGATGCGACCCAAGGGATCGAAGCTCAGACTCTCTCGAACGTCTACCTCGCTATGGAAAATGATCTCACGATCATCCCAGTACTCAATAAGATAGATCTCCCCTCAGCTGACGTCGACAGAGTCAGTGAAGAAGTCATGAATCTCCTCGGCTGCAAAAAAGAAGAGATCATATGTGTATCTGCGAAGACATGAGTGAATGTCGAAACGATCCTCGATGAAGTACTACGTCTCATCCCTGAACCAAAAAAACTCGATAAAGATTCAAATCTCGTGACTGACTACGGTGAGCTCGATCCGAAATCTTGAGTCACAAAAGCCCTCATATTCGATTCGCAGTATGATCCATACAAGGGAATAGTCGTCTATCTCAAGCTCTTTTCTGGTGAGATTAAGAAATGAGATAAACTCGAATTCATCAATACATGAGCCAAGATCGAAGCACTCGAGGTCGGATGCTTCCGTCCCAAGTATTCACCCACTGAGGCCCTATATGAATGAGAGATCGGATATGTCGTGACCGGACTAAAGTCTATCATCGAAGCAAAAGTCGGAGATACTGTATTTGCAGGAGATCCTGAGTATAAGAATGCGATCAAAGGATTCAAGAA
>JAYWFD010000046.1:0-5864 GCA_043778965.1 Candidatus Altimarinota bacterium | reverse complement strand
TAGTATAGGGTTCTCTAGAGGGAGTCAAGGGAAAAATGTTCCTCTCGATACCGTCAAGGATTTTTCCCATTTTCGTGCAAGTATTGTGTACAGGAAATGGGAAAAAAATATGAAATCTTTTCCCCGGCAATTCTCTCTGAGAAAATACTTCCAGAGATCTCATAGATAAGCCAAGAAAATAGGAGAAAGAAATCCTTGACGAGGTTAAACTATAGGATACAATACTCATGCATCTTTCTATTCGTAATCTTTACGTCTATGAAAACCCTTCTCTCACTCACATCTCGTAGGTTCTGAATGACTTGAGTTCGGGTGTTTTTTCAGTTAGAATGATCACAGAAACTTCCTGAATGAGTTAGTATTAATAAATCGCAGCGAATAATTACATGCACAAGAGATGCTCTGAGTACTCTTGGGGACTGGTGTTCAAAAACAGCTAGGGTTTTTTGACTTACAATGATTGTGACAACTTGAGCAAATAACGCTCTAGCACAAGATACACAAGGAAAATCTGATAATATATCTTCATGAACAGTTGTTGCTACTTCTCCCGTAACCATAACGGAATGAGCCCCGTCTGCTTGAAGCAATGTTAAACCTTTAAATTTTATAGCGGATAGGCAGTCTGAAACTCCAGACGCAATATGATCATTCACAACTGAGCAAATTACAGTAATGGTTGGACAACCAAATTCTCCGAAGACGTTCAGAGCGCTGTCATTTCTATCTGATAAATGACTAGATACAATCTCCCGAATAGTTGCTGTTGGATGACAGAGAGATGATCCTGAGGCTAAATCTTACGATCAGCTAAACCAAGGTGATGATAAATTTCCTGAACTTCTTGGACTCGTATTGACTCAGGTAGGAACATGAATACAGCTCGCACGAGAAACTTCGTCAGTCTTAGAGAGAACCATCACTTCTGAAGATCTGTTGAATATTGCTCAATTATCAGATACAGATAGAGAAAAAATCGCGGAAGCACCAAATAAACTAAATCGTAGAATAACTAAGTTTATAATTCAAGAGTGAGAAGTAGCAAAAATCCAAATTGCCCAAGCTGATGCAAGAATTTCTGTGGGTGAAGCTACTATAGCACAGGCTGACTCAAGAATTGCTCAGGCAAGAGCTGAAAGTGCTCAGGCAAGAGCTGAAAGTGCTTCATATCAGCTTCTACTGACAATGCTTTCAGGTTTTAAAAAAAGTTAATTTATGTAGCTTTATTCCAATTTTTGCATGTAATAAAAATAAGTGATACACTCAATGTGTCACTTATTTTTTATGGCTGATTCTAATAACATCCATAACTCCCCTGACCAAATAAACACAAATCCCACTCAAATACAAGAAGTTGGGGATGTTGTTGATGTGGGACAAAAGAAGTTCGAACAACTTGAATGAATAGCCAAAGTAAATCCACAACTTCTAGGAACAGTAAGGCTATTAAAAAACTCAATTATTGCTGTAATTCAGAGTAATCCAGAGAAAGAGTCCTTGCTCAAGGATGCTCTGAGTAATCCGAATGCTTATACAACAAATCCAAAACTGTTTCAATCATTATTTTCCTTTATCCAACCAAAACTCAATGATGCTCAAGAAGATAAATTAGGAGAGATTTCAAAAGAAATATACAATCAATATCAACTATATATTTCATCAAACTTAATCACATTAAGGAATGTGGCTCTATGAAAAAATCAAATAGCACAAAAAATTGAAGCAGAGGCTACACAGAGAACTGTAGTGGTGGAAAAGGTTGAGGCAGAGGCATCGAAAGATAAAGCAGAGGCATCGAAAGATAAAGCAGAGGCGGAAAAACTAAAAAATGCAGTCAACCAAACCTCAGAAACTCTCCCTCCGCAATGGAAATCAGGAATGGGGAAATTCGTGGAAGAGAATCAAAATAATCAGAAACTGATCAACGATGCAGCTCGGATGAATTCAGGCTTGGGGCTTCCTCAAGAATGAGAAAGCTCAGAATGAAAAGAAGTTCAGATAAATAATTATCTCAGAGCTGTCTACCTCGCAGAACACCAGTGAGCGATCAGAGCTGATATCCAGAAACTCGAACAAAGTGCTCCAGAATGAGAAAAAGAAAAATATAGAAAACAACTTGAGTCATTCGATGCTGGTATAACGACACTGAATGGATTGAATTTCCCTCGTCCCGTAGATAGTATAAGCAAGGAAATCAGTGGGAATTTTCCTCCGACTCGACCAGTAGAAACTGCCCGGATACAAGCAGAAAAACTCGAGAAGACACATAATGTCTATCGAGATGGAACGAGTCTCTATTTCGTGAATAAGTCTGATCCGAAGGATATCAAGCGGATCGATATCTTCATCAATCGTGCAGTATATACCGTGATGAAAAATGGTCTGTCGCTCTCGACTGATCTCACGCTCGTAACGCACGAGGAGAAAGAAAAACGTGAAGCAATCAGAAAAGTGGGAACAGAACATGAGAAGGCAGAATGAGTATATCAGAAAACACTGTGAGAATTTCTCCCTATTCGTGCTTGAGAATATGAGAAGAAAATTGCTGGAACTGAAAAAACAGGGATGGAAATACTTTGTTCAAGAGGTGGAGAATGAGTGCAAGTTCAGGAGGCATATGATGACGCCGAACGACAATTGATGAGGAACAATCCAGAGAATGCAAAACCCTGAGAGCGCGCAGATCTCATACAGAAGATGAAGGAGCAAACGGAAAGACTCAAAACATGGAATCAATGATTTTTTATCCTGAAGGAATTCGGTGGCACGGAGAAAGATATCATAGAATCAGATGGTATGAAGACAATGCTTGAACAACGTTCAGCATGATTACGAAGTCTCGGTCAATCAATAGAGCAATCTGAAACAAGAAAAACAGAATTCGAAAAAGCGCAAAAGTGATTCAATCATGATGATACACGATTCGAGATGAAGGCATGGAATGAAAATGCTCGTTGATACCTCTCTGAATTGACAAGCGACAGTATCGGTCTCAATGGACTCTCAGATGAGAGTTTTCAGGCATTACTCACGCAACTAAAACAAAGAGACATATGAGGTGGGATTTGGAAAGAAGGCATATTAGTTGGATCAGATGGAACTCTGAGAGACAATCAACAGAAGGAGCTTCGTTCACTCAGTCAGAAGGCTGGGGGACGTGAAGGATGGCAAAGGGTAGAGAAACAAATTCGTATAGATGGAACTCTTGCGAACCGAGCCTTCAAGTGAGATAATGGACAATTCCAGAAATGGATCCAATCACTCGATAAGCCTCAATCCGAGATCTTATAGCCTGGATTTTTATTTGCATTCTGCAGAAAATAGCTACAATGTCTATTGACTCTAATAGATATCTATTTTCATTATGGGAATTTCTCGATTGCACTTTGCTCTCTTATCGATCATGAGTATATTCACGGGGATTATTGCACCTGGAACCAGTACAAGAATCTGAAGTATTGCCTACCCGATGACTGATGCGAAGGTGATGACCTATATTCTCCTCCTTTTTCTTGTGATCGGATTCTATACAGCGTCAATTCACTCATGGAGATATTTCCGCTACAATGCGATCCTCATCTTCGGGATGATCGGACTCCTCTTTTTCCTTACCATATCTGGGCAGATTACCGAGACCAAGAATGGACTCGAGACGAGTGGGATATCATGGGGATGGATATTTCTCATCACCGGAGTAGTACTCCTCATGAGAGCATATCGAGGTGAAGGACACGAGGAGAATGCCTCAGAACTCAGACAGACGATCGATACTCTCCTCGGAATCGTCGGGAGCTTCACGCTCGCATGTATCGCAGGAATCATCGTTCTCATCTCCCTCTCGATCTCGGGGAAGACCGATCAAGGAGGTATCCTCGAGCGGATACTCGGATCAGGAAGTATGATCGAAGAGAGTGGCGGGATCACTGTATCTCATGGGTATAAAGATATATCGTTTCTTTCCTATGACCGCAAGACAGAAAGTCTCCTCGCAATATTGCATGATAACTCTGGAACGATCGCAACATTGAGGACTATAAATGGGGCAGAAACGATGTCCTGATCTCTCCATGATACAATCTTCACTATCGGAGGACGGCTCTATCGACTCTCCCAGAATTGACATATTTTTTCTGGCAGCGAGGAGCTCCATGATACAGTTCTCCTCGCTGACGATACACTCCTGACACACTCTGGAAGCGACTGGAATATCAGATCCAATAAGGCAAGTTGGGCATTTGACTACTCTGGATCGATCGATCATCCCATCATCTCAGGTGACCACATGACGATCAGTTGGATCGTGAGTGGATCATGATGAGATCAGATATACCGTATGGGAAAAGGAGAATGAATCACATATAGAAAAGTATATTCACTTGATCTCTCTGCATGATGATATGATCTCATGGCACTCGTGGGATGAAGTGGGTCACTCGAGATCGTGAAGAATGGGAAGACACTCTGGAAAGTAGATCCATGATATATCACCGGATCGTACATCTCGAATGGATCACATAGTATCTATCGTACCAAGGAAAGTGACAGAGAAAATATCATCTATGATGGTCAGTCGATCGAGAAATGATACGAAGATATTCGTGAAGTATTCCTCGAAAAAAATGGATGATCGTATAGCTACTTTGCACGTCATATCGGAGAGCGAACCTACTGCCTCTTCACACGGTACAAGGGGAATATCTGTGGGCTCGAAGGCTATATGAATCCCCGAGTGAGTGCTGATGGAAGTTCTATCATCTATGCAGGCCTTCAGGATGGTGTATGGAATATCTACCGAAATACTGAGATTATAGCACGAAATACGAACTATTCGAACGAGAAAATCACTGATGATTATGCCTTCTATGATCTCACCAATCCTCGCACCTATCTTTTCGTAAAAAAGGACCCAGCAAGTAAAAGATATACACTTATCAAGAATGGAAAAGTGCTTCCATGACTCTGGAATGACTTCGGAACCGATGTGTCATTCGGATATGACAACCACATCCTCCTTAGAGTCAAAGAAGGAAATGAGTGGAAAATACTCGAAGTCTAATGGGTCATTGAAGAGGAAGAATTTCTTGAGAATACTATACAATGGTACAGATCCTTCACTTCATTCAGGATGACAAAAAAAAAGAGAGAGCTAGTAGTTTTCTTTTCAGAAAAAGAGCTCTTGGAGTACTTTTTTCTTCTCAGGATTGATCCGAGCCTCATAGAGTATCGGAATCAACGACCAATGATGATGAAATCGGACATCACTCGCGAGATCGAAAAATGCATCAAAATCAAGAGAAAAAAGGCGAATACGCTCTCCTGGATCACCCTGAATCTCTCTCACTTTCTCCGCACCTCGAACAATGTAGAAATGAGTGAATGTCGCAACATTCCCCGTTCCATCAAAAGTATGCCAGTGAGACCAATCATGTCCAGTATATCCAGTCTCCTCAAGGAGTTCACGTTCGGCACAAATACGTGGATCTTCATCTGGAGTATCGAATGATCCTCATGGAAGCCCAAGAAATGTATACGCCTTAGCAGGTTGTTCTTGTTCAGTGATGAGAATCCGCTTCTCAGGAGTGATAGCGATCGTGAAGGCACCATCGAGAAACCGTAGCATCTCGAAAGTCGTATGGCTCCCATCATACATTTCTTGATCCCATTGATACACTTCACTTCTGATTCCTGAAAAAACACACTCTGCCCTCTTGGGAATGCGAGGATGATGAGAAAAACGTGGTTGAATCACAGGAGTAGAGTAAGAGGTACTGTTCTTGGTTCTTGGTTCTTGGTTCTTGGTTCTTGGTTCTTGGTTCTTGGTTCTTGGTTCTTGGTTCTTGGTTCTTGGTTCTTGGTTCTTGGTT
>JAYWFD010000045.1:0-2234 GCA_043778965.1 Candidatus Altimarinota bacterium | reverse complement strand
AATGAGAATACCTATGATACGAACGAAGAGCTTCATCAGAAAAAAGATTTTCTCTGATTGTATAGATTTATTGGGAAGATGAAAGAGAATTCGGAGGGGGAGAATACAGAAATCGTTAATTCGGAAAAGTAGTAAGCTAAACAACATTCTCATGCATTACCTGTGCACGATAGAATCGAGCATAAGGATTATTATTTTCAGTAAGAAGTTCTTTATGCTTTCATGATGCTGAGATTGTTGATCCTTCGAGACAATAAATCTGATCTGCTTTAGAGATCGTACTCATTCGATGTGTAATAAAGATTATTATTTTTTCATGCTTCTTCTTTAGAAGTTCGTCCATTACTATCATTTCATTCTCAGCATCAAGTTGATTTGTTCCTTCGTCCATAATGATAATCGGACGGTCTTGAAGGAGAAGACGGATAAATGTGAGAATTTGTTTTTCTCCTCCTGAGAAATCTATTTTTTCTCCAACTTCACTCTCGAGCCCTTCAGGACTTTTTCGTATTTTTTCCGCAAGTCAGAATTTTTCGAGATAGTCCCAGATAGATGTCTCATTTGGCTGAGAAACTCAAAGTAAAAGATTCTCTCGAATCGTTGATCCATATGCTATAAAAAATGGTTCTTGGGTGAGAAAAGATACCTGTCTAGCAAGCAATTCTGGTGTCCAATTCCTGATATCCAATCCATTGTAGTAAATTTCTCCTGAATAGGATCGAAAAAATCAAGCAATTAGATGCATCAGCGTGGACTTTCCAGCTCCATTTTTTCATACGATTCCATAGATTTTTCCCCGTTCGAAGATGAAAGAAGTATTTTCAAGAATGGTCGGATTCACATGTACCATATCCTCTTCGATTCATCGAATCAAGTCTTCAAATGCTTCATCAATCCATCGTTTTCCTGTTTTTCCTCATTTCATAAAGTCCTCTACAATGTTCATATATCTTCTCTCAAAGAAAGAAAGGTTTGGGTATGAGAATCAGATATTTTTTCCGTGAATTTTTTCAATTTCTTGATCAAGAATAGATATATCACCTATCGGTTCACACATCTCGAGAAAAAGAAGAATTGATGATTCCTGGAATCGAAAATGGAGATAATCTTTACGAATTGCAATAAGATTTCTCATAGTATCCTCGACCGTCCCCATCGTACTCACAACCAGAGCAACAATACCAATCGACTGAGTTCCCTCAAATACACTATAACCTACTATAATTTTTATAAGCATTTTCGAAAGCGAACCCGTCAGAAGACCAGAAATTGTCCAAGTAAGCTCTGCCCAATTTTTTTTCAATCCTTGACGAATCTGTTCATTAAGTAGAAGTGAATAACTATCAAGTGTTGTCTTAACTGCACCATTGGTAGCAAGCTGTCAGAAAGAACGAAGCATAAGTTCACTATAATAATACGCCTTCTGCCCAAGAGAAAATTTCCAGTGAACTTCATACTTTTGCCTAAGAATATCAGCATACCTATCTATAAAGTATGAGAAAATAGCACTAATTACAACTATAAGAAGAAAGCGGATATCGAAATATGAGAAAATGGCTGTTATTCCAGCTATTTGGATAATATTTTGGAGGAATCATCAAGGAAGATGTATAAGTGTATTAGAGAAATTTCCAAATTCACTATCAAGAATTCTTGCTATGTTGCGAAAACGTCCATTCATTGCTCGTCAGACTTCCATTTGACTCATCTTCTGGAAAAGTTCAAGCTGTATATGGTTCGTTAGATATTCTTTCCTTGCATCAAGAAATACTCAACTTATGCGTTGTATCAGTCGAGTAATGATATCTGTGAGAAGTATGAGAATAAGTATAGAAACAAAAATATGAAAACCATTCAATTGTCAGAAAAAGAATGTTCCGCCTTTTTGTCAGACAAGTTGATCTGTCTCGAGTTTGAGGAGAACAGGTGTAATGATAGTGGCAATTCCTGAAACAAATCCATCAAGCAATAGTAGTAAAAAAATGCTCTTATGCTTTATAAATATGGGCAGAAAAAATCAACGAATCTGAGGTGATAGCATATTTGAATATAGTCAATTAAGTATAAGAAAATACATGCAAATGCAATAAAAAAAAACCACTCCCAGATTACTCTAGGAGTGGTTTTAATAATATGTGGTGGGGGTACCTGGACTTGAACCAGGGACCAATCGGTTATGAGCCGACTGCTCTAACCACTGAGCTATACCCCCAAAACAATGAACAGTGAACAAT
>JAYWFD010000044.1:0-2272 GCA_043778965.1 Candidatus Altimarinota bacterium | reverse complement strand
ACAGATTTCTCTATATCCACTCGTTCTTTTGGATACTTGTATTTTTTGAGGAGTTCACGCAGATAGAGTTGTCTGACTATCTCTTCAGGTGCACATTTTTTGTCACTCCAGACTTGTTTTTCTTCTTCTCATCTCGAATAGCTCTTGAGATAGAGTTTGCTATCTCGCTCATAGATACGAGCATCGATCTCGTCGATCTCATCACGCGTGAATATCGAAAGAGACTCCGCAGGATTCGAGAAGATTTTCTGGAGATAAGTCATAATAAAAGCACTTACAAAAAGTAAAGTGCCAGGATTCGGTAGATATATTTCTATCACTGGATTGCTTCGTACCTCGCAATGACAAAGCCAAGTAAAATACAATAATGACAGGGATAAAAAGATGGTTTTGGCAGAAATCAGTAGGTGAAAATAGAAAAAATGAGCGGTTCTACTTCCACTATGTGAGTTTCTGCCAAGATTCTCATTCTCATTCCTCCAAACAACTTTCGTTACTTAAAAGAGCGGTGCGGTCGTAAAACCGCTCATACTTGAGACAATGATGATGTGTGGAAGAACAAAAAAATGAGAACAAAAAAACAAGAATCTTGGCTTTTTCAGTATAGAGAAACTTTGATTTTCTCAAAACAAAAAATCCATATATATCGAATATATGGATTTTCATATGCTTACTAATCCTACACTCCCCTCTTCCCAAGCCACCATTCCAGATCTGGAAGGGAAGCGACCGTGAATTTCGTATCCTTCTCGAGTCCATGGATACGGATCCAGACAGGAGTGAGTCCGACTTCCTAGTCACGCAGATCAAGGAGGTCATCCTTGGTCCAGAAAGAAGGGATATCGATGATACTATCTGGATGACTCAGATGTCAGGACTCTATGCTACTGATACGAGTGGGATATCTCGTCATATATCTCGGATATATGCTGATGGGGAGCTCGCAGAGATAGGAACCAGCACAGATGAGAGTAAATTGCAAAAAATGCAAAATACGCAAAGTGGCTTTAAGAAGCCAAAAAAGTACTACAATCTCCAAGTCATCATCGCTGTAGGATTCAAGGTGAATTCTCCTCAGGCGACTGCATTTCGTACTTGGGCGAATAGTATCATCGATGAGTATTCTCGTGTATGATACGCACTCGATGATACTCGTTTGAAGTGAGGAAAATCTATTTTTTCAGATAAGCGAGACTATGACGGGCTTATGGAGCGGGTACGAGCTATCCGATTCGATGAACGTAACATCTATGAGAAGATCAAGGATCTCTTCACGACAGCCTCTGACTATGATGGATCGAGTGATCGGGCGATAGAGTTCTTCCAGACGATCCAAAACAAGTTCCACTATGCTATAGTAGGCATGACCTCACCTGAGATACTCTTCTCGCGAGCAGATAGTACTCGTCCAGCACTCGGGATGATACATCATAGTAAAAAGAGCATCACTATCTCAGAGGCGACAGTAGGAAAGAATTATCTCCTCGAAGATGAGCTCCACAAGCTCTATCTCTTGTGTGAACAGTTTTTTGCCTTCGCAGAGCTCCAGTATGCATACGAGAGAGATCTCTCTATGACAGACTGGACGGTATATCTCGATGAACTCTTGCGTATGAATAGACTCGATATACTCACCGATAAGTGAACCGTGAGTCGAGAAAAAGCGAATGAGTACGTAAAGAAACAAATGGCAGAGTACCAAGAGAAATGGGGATCTCTCGAGGCATATATAGAAGATGTCCTCTATCTCTCGAGTGAAAGGTAGATATTCAATCATACTCTCTATGATCTGACTCCGGAGGAGATCGCAGTGGTAGAGTGAAGATAATTTTTTGTTTGCCTTTGTACGCCACCAATGGATTTTTACTTTTGTAGATCCCCTTCTTCCCGAGCCACCCTTCGAGATCAGGCAGGGAAGCGACAGAGAACTTCGTATCCTTCTCGAGCCCATGGATACGTATCCAGATAGGCGTGAGTCCGACTTCCGACTTCTCCAGATAGTCACGGAGATCGAGATAGTTACTGAGATCGAAGAGATATTCTATATCGAGATACATAAGGCAAGTCTTCTCAGGAAATAGCTAAAGAAACTTAGAGAAAAATACTCAAAAATCGGGGGATAAAGCATAATATTGAAAGGAATTTCTTTTTTTTTCGTATGAATTGAGTAGAGTATCATAAAAATATCTATGTCTATCGAACTCTCTGACTCAGAGATTATATCCCTCACTCTTGGAGATAACGACCAATTCGTAATTATTATCGACCGATA
>JAYWFD010000043.1:0-6241 GCA_043778965.1 Candidatus Altimarinota bacterium | reverse complement strand
CTTCGGATGGCGTGCGTCTCGAGCAGTATATCACGAAGGAGGTATACTCTCCCTATACGAAAAAATGAGATGTCCGCTATCGTGACTCACATGGATCGGCCTACTGCAGTAACTATGATGCGATTGTGGAGCATGAGACGAGATGAATCCTCCTCGATACGATAGCATGAAGAGTATACGTACGAGGGGAGAAGCTTACCTCTCGAGATATCCACTCTCAGAATACTACTATCGATATGCTCAGCATCCTGCTCGAGCATATCTGAGAAGAGGTGCCAAATACAAAACTTCCTGTATCTACCTACTCCCAGAACAAGAATGAAATCCTCGGAAAAGTGATTCTCCCCATAAAAAAGATTGCGATCAAATATTTTCAGAAAGAGCTCTCTCTTTTTTGCTCAGGAGGTATCACAGAGTACTATCTCCGCCTCGAGAAAGATGATGAGATTTCTATAGGGATTATTCAGAAATTATAATATTAGCTCACACTTATTTCTAGGAATCGTACCTCACACACTATTGCTATAAGTGTAGACTCAAAAAGTTTCTTATAAAAAATAACTCATCGCACAGAGCATTCAGAAACAAACTTTTGTACTCCATTGAGATATTTTCTCAATATTCTCACTATTTTTACATAGAGTATGTCATACTGCCTATACTGAAGCTTGGATACGATCGTGTCGATCTCGTCACATATTGCGAGATTTTTGGATGATTGCCGAGTAAAGGTAACAATATGATGCAGATCACTTATGATTTCGTCAGTTTTCATATATAGCCATCTCTCTTCGATAACTTGGATTCCAGAAATACTTTTCTGTAAGGCATTTTCGAATTCTTCCGACGTAAGAGAGGAATTCTCAGAAAATTCTTTTATAAGCTTGTTAGTGGCTCGTTTTTTCATAGTATATATAGTCAAAAAATAAACTGATACGAGTCTCCTAGCCTATAGAAAAGATGAAAATGCAAAACGGACAAATACAAGACAAAAATAACAAATCCAATACAATGCTTGTTTCTCATGGTATAATCGTATTTTTTATATAAATATATGGGTCCTTCTCTTTCTCCATCCCCAGGGTTATCAGGTACAGATACCTCATGGGAAGTATTAGGTCTACCCATACAGTCTTCTGTTGTAGGGATTCTTGATAACAATGCGTTAGAGATTCGAAAAACAGTCATATGAGATCTAGAGAATGAGCTTCTCACTGTCGGGACGTGCAGAGAGCATCTTCAGAAAATCATGATCCTTCTGAGGCTCATGGAATTATCTACAGAAGCAACACGTGGTGAGAACTGGAAACAGGATCAGGAAGAGTATTTTTATCGTGCAGTTATGATTGGGAACCAGT
Organism: Candidatus Altimarinota bacterium; assembly: GCA_043778965.1. Classification (GTDB taxonomy): domain Bacteria; phylum Patescibacteriota; class Gracilibacteria; order BD1-5; family UBA2023; genus JAGOMW01. The sequence continues at coordinate 4,883 of JAYWFD010000043.1, read as the reverse complement.
ATCTCTGAGAAGGACTCTGGGAGGATAGATTATGACGGAATCTTTTTAATGCATACCTTTTCTATCTAGCGAGTTGGATAAAACCATTTTATCTCAGCGAACCGCAAATAGCGCAATTATTTTATCTCCATATAGAAAGAGAAGGCTTCCGAAGGAGAACCCTTCTCCTCGAGAAAGTAGCAGACACGAAAAACTACTTGAGTGGTATCACAGACTATAGCGATATTATCCGAGCCCTCGAAGAGACGTTCTGACCTATTCGTCTGCTCATAGTATCAGTAGAAAGTGGCGAACCTCTGACCATACATCGTATGGATGCAGAAGAAATAGAGGATATTAGAAAATCTTCTTGAGAATGCGAGTATACCCTCGTGGTCAATATATTCGATAAACCGAGAGAGTATCGAGTCATCATCGATCATGGAAGCGCAGAGCCTCCGAATCAGATCAAGCCATCCCATGTTGAACATATTATTTTTCCTATTTTGCGTCGGTATATTGAGCAAAAAGAGTATGCATTTACTGCTTTTGCATCTGACTACCGAGAAGTCACGAGAAATGCAGAAAGCCAAATGCAAATGCCACCAGAACCTCATAGATATGATAGCTTTCTCGAAGCCGTGATACGCGATATTCCTAGTTCTTCGATACCTGTCGAAGCCCGGGAAGATCCAGTATATATATGAGAGTGTCTCCAGGCTATCGATATCTCTCGTATACTCACACTTAGGCGTACTCCGGAGAGTAAGGCGGTTTGAGTCAGTACTATAGAGGCTATAGATCGTATCTTATGAGGGAGGATTACCCGGAGGGTGCTGGATATGACTCGCGCTATCCTTATTTCTGGTTCTGAGATGATGAATGGATCAGGGTATCCATATGGACTGAACAAGAAGGATATCCCCCTCGAAGCTAGGATATATACGATCATCAGATCATACGAAGCTCTCTGCCATATAGAACAAGATGTCGGGAAAGTAGTTACTCGTCTTACTGAATGGAATCAGGGTGGATACTTCGATGCGGATATCTTCAAAGTATTTATGAGATTCTTAAAAGAAAAAAAAGGATGATCTTATCCTCATAAAGTCACGGAATCCGATATATGAACCTGAGTCACACCACGTCGACAGGCGCACTATGATGATTTCCTCAGGAATTATGATGAACTCTGAGATCTCATGAGAAAAATAGAAGATATCTACGAACAATTCCGCACAGCAAATGGTGATAATATCCTGCGGAGTCGACTGTCTGTCCAAAATATTCAATTCCGAGCTCTTCTAGTTGCAAAAACCCAGTTTTTGAAAATATTTTTCGTTACCTGACATGGACAGTCTCCGAGCGATCTCGTAGAGGGGCAACCAGGTGATGATGATGAGTGACTTACTCCTCTCTGAATCACGGACTCAGAAGCAAAAAGAGATATATTTCATGACTTATCTGTGATGATATATTCGAGTCCTCTCCCTCGAACCCGAGAGACAGCGGAGATTATATATTGAGATCGTAGTGCTAGATTTTGAGTCATTTCAGTGGAATGACTTCGAAATCCCCCAAAACATTTACCTCATCGGGGAAAGGATGATATAGCCTCATTTATCTTTGATCACCCTCTCTGACTTCTGGATTTTATTCGATGAATTATTTCCTCGCCACATGAGTCAGCTAATCTGCTCGTCGCTCATAGGACGATAAATATCTATACGATCTGGATACTCGTGAATCTCAATGTTGAAAAGATAATCGTAGGTGAGAGAGTCCGGATAAAAGACGAGGTTATAGAACCCTGCCTCGTACGATGAGATCGTCGTGTCGAATGGGATCTCCTCTTTCCATTTCTCGGCTGGAAAGAAGTGATGTGAGAAGTGGATGCTATCTGTGAGAGTATATTCGGAGCAAAATTCTCTGTGAATATGTGAGAGCATATTCATCTGATTCATCTGCATAGGAGATTTCTCGATTATATAGACTGGAAAAGTGATGAGTCTCCTAAGAAAATAGAAGAGTTTCTCACAAAACTTGATGAAAGAGTTCATACGAAACATTTTCGATCTCTCCTGAAAAAATCGGGATTTGCTCTTTAAAAAACTCACTCTTGCAAGAGTGAGTTTTAGCTACTTCGAGGCATACCGTAGAAGTCGAGACCCTTGATATCGACCATGGAGTGAGTGATATAGTTTTTCTTTTTTCATTTTTTGAAGAATCCTCGATCATCGATGATTCCCATTTCTTTGAGTTGGTCGATATTTTTGGTTGGGAGTTTTTTCTTCGGAAATGCGTCTTTATTCTGCATATAGCGAGTTCTCTTCTTATACGAGAGATTGAATCGGGACTGTTTGTTCTCATTTCCTGTATAGACAAGAGCCATCTTTTTTTTGCCCTTAGAGAGCTTACGAGCGGCGGCTTGTTTTTTGACGATGCTAGATTTGAGTCCGTGGGAATTGGCCATATTATTAGAAGGAAATTCTCAAAAACGAGAAGTTCGAAGAAGAAAAATGTTTTCGAAGGGAGTTTACGTATCTGTAAGTGACAGAGAAAAATTTTTTATGACGATGAAATTCGAAGATTTTCAGAATTTCATATGGAGCGGGGGAACGGGTTCGAACCGTCACACCCAAGGGTTGAAGCCTTAGTACACTCACTCTTTTATGTTACCCCCGCTTGAGGTAGATGATTCTCTCGAATTTTTTCGTATTCTAGAGATGAGTAGTCGGGGATTATTGTATAAGGAGAGCCGAAAAAGTCAAAAAGTTTTCACAAAGAAGCAAAAATCCATACTATACAATCCATACTTTTCTTTTTGAAATATTTTCCATGCAATCAGTTTTTCTCCATGAACTTCTCGTTGTTCTTCTTTCAGATGACTCGCTTACGACGAAGCGTGATTATCAGAAAGCAAAAAATCTTCTTCTTTCGAAATTCGGGAATGCTGTCGAAGATACAACGTCTATAGAAGTGATCGAATATTATAGGAAGATGATCGATGAAAAATCACTTACTTACAATCCTCGAGTCTGGAAGATCCTCCGTAAGAGGTGAGTCCGCTCACTATCAGGGGTATCAGTCATCTCATTGCTTACGAAGTTCTGGTGATGTCCGGGGAAGTGCGTCTTTTGCCCTACGTATGAGTGACTTCCGAAGAGCTATATCACTGGAGAGCCCGCCGTCCAGCGAGCTGAAGCGAATGCCTTCGATCCAGTACGTCAGGTCCAAAATCGTCTCCGCTCGCTCGAAATCACGGGAAATGCTATCACGAAGTGCGACATACGAATTATCTGAGGGACATGGAGTGTATACCCAGAGGAGTATCAAGAGGACTTTATCCGAGGTATCTATGATGCACATACGACGTATAGTGATCTTCGTCCATTTCTCGAAGCGATCGAGATCGGGGATGATATGTTCGCACGGTTTAAGATCAAAAAAGGATATGAGATGCATACTTCATCGACACTTGAAGAAGCCAAAAAACGCAATGAAACGGCAGAAAGCCGAGTGATCGGTATAGCGATCGAGACACGACCTGACTGGATCAATATCGAAGAGATTATCCGCTTACGTCGCTATGGAGTGACACGAGTCGAGATCGGATATCAAACGACGATCGACCCGATCAATGAACTTAATAAGAGAGGGCATGGGAATAAAGAGTCGATCGAAGCGACAAGACTCCTCAAAGATGCAGGGATGAAAGTCGTCGCACATATGATGCCTGATCTTCTCGGATCAACCCCAGAAGATGATCGAGCGAGTATGGATCGAGTGTTCTCAGATCCTGATTTCCGACCTGATGAGATGAAGATCTATCCTATGGTGGTGACGCCACATTCTGAGCTTGAAGATATATGGAGAAGCGGGGGATTCACCCCCTACGATGATGAGACACTGATCGACCTTATGGCAGACCTCCAAGGGATGCTTCCTGAGTATATCCGCCTGAATCGTATGTATCGAGATATCCCAGCAGATCAGATCCTCGCAGGATCGAAGCTCGCGAACCTCAGACAGCTCACAGAAGTAAAGATGAAAGAAAAAGGAATCACGCGTCATGATATCTCCGCACGAGAGATCCGAGCAAAAGGCAATAATCCTACATGTGCTGTACTCGAAATACAAGAACATGATGCCTCATGAGGCAAAGAATACTTCATACAATATATAGATCCGAGTGATCGTACGATTTTTGGGCTGCTCCGTCTTCGTATACCATCGCAGTATTTTACAGGTGAAAGACACTTTATCTCCCTGCTAGATCGATCTGCTATCGTTCGTGAACTTCATGTTTTCTGAGATCAGCTGGGTATTGGATCGCCTGGAGATGGTAGTGGGCAACATATGGGATTTGGAAAGAAAATGATGCAAAAAGCAGAAGAGATTATATCTTTAGAATATCCAAAAATTACCAAAATTGCCGTGATCGCATGAGTCGGAGTGAGGGGATATTATGAGAAAATCGGGTATAGATATGAAGGAGAATATATGATAAAAGACCTTTAAGTTCAGAAATAGAGAGAAATAGTACTATTTTTTTTGGATACGTCATCGTTGGATTATTTTTTACGCAATAAAAAGAGAGGGAATACTCATATTTCCTCTTTGTAGTCTATCGAAATGATATTGTTGATATATATTGTATTTTTATCATACTAATATGTATATAGATTTAATCCCTTTACTAAACTCTATTTATACATACTAACCTTTGTATGTCTTTATCCTTTTACTTTTATTTTATCCGAAAGTTGTATAATATCTCTGTCTTTATTTCTTTTCATTCTTTCTATGAAATTCTCTTCTCGTGGTTTTACCCTTGTCGAACTTATGATCGTTATCGCGATCATCGGTGTACTCGCTGCTGCTCTCTTCCCAGCTATGACTGG
>JAYWFD010000042.1:0-2329 GCA_043778965.1 Candidatus Altimarinota bacterium | reverse complement strand
CTCAAGCTCCTTCTCGCAAGGAGTTTTTTGAAAAATAGATTGACAGATTATAATAATATGTCAAAATAATTTGACAAAAAGGAAAATAGGATAGAATGGAATACAATATTGCGATACAAAATTGTATTCAAATAAAGGATTACCAAGAAGAGATAAGCAGTTCAAAATAAATACAGAAAATATATCTATATTTTTTAAAAGAAAAATTATGTGATTCAGATCAACTCTTGCTACTCTTGTTGCCGCTGTTTGATTGGGAAGTGCTCCATGAGCGATTGCACAATCGCAATGAGTCGATCGACTTACCTGAGATATCACTGGAAGAGCGAGTATGGCAATTGATCCAACTGCAAGGTTCTGAAATAATTCTGCAATACTCCTTGCTCAAAATGGCGGAGATGCACGACCTTGAAATACTGCCACTCAAGGGCTAAATTCGCAGTTAGCCAATGTTCTGAATCTGAATTGAAGTTTTGATGGAGGAACTATAGGAGCAAAAGGAGCTTATAATACAAAATTCTGAGGTTGAGTAGAATTAAATCTAGCACTTGGTAATAAACATGCTGCATTCTGAGTTCTTCTTGAAAAACTTCAGTATGCGAGAACAGTACTTGCATGAGGTGCAGTCAATACATGAAATACAACTTTCTCTTGATCATATAGCATTTGAAAACAGTGAGCAGAGCAATATTATAATAATCCTGAATTCTCAGGTGTTCAAGTGTGATGAAATAAGGCTTCAATATCTCTTACGAAGAATCAACTCTGAATGCTTCATGATTTAGGGGTTCAAGTCGATCGTGCTCAGACTGGATGAATTGACCTTTCCAGAACATCCTCCAATCGTGTCGAACTCTCACAAGATGAACTCGATACATATATTCGCAAAGTCTCAAGGCAATATATTGACACACTTACGAAGACCTTCTCTGGAGGTTCAGATCTGAGGCAATCACTTGTTACTCGGATTCCTTTTTCGGAATCATCTTTGGATTTAAAAATATGACGTCAACGATATGATACCTGAACAGGTCCATCAAGACACTTTGCCGTTACACTCGGAGGTACCCATCTTCCAACTCCTTTTTGGAGACTTACTTGAAATTCGTCATGGTCAAATAATATTCGTAGTGCATCTTTCGCTGTCTCACATATATTGGAGAACAGCTGAGTTGAAGCTTCTCTCTCGGTATATCGATCTGGTTGAGCCAATACAATTACATGATGAATTACGATTCCTCTAGATTGAAAGACTCTTCCTACATATGCTATAAGATGATGATCTTCTTTTTCGTCTGCGATGGAAAAAATTAATGATACTCTGGGAGATCGCTCACGTAGAGCTGACCCAACTTCAGTTGGTACAATGAAAACAGGAACTAATTCGGTACTTTTTTCTGAGGAAAGTATCTATATACCAAAAGCAACTTCAACTCAAGTAAACAATGTAGTGATTGCAGAAGATGGAACAGTGACTATTGATTTCTGACTCCCAAATGGAAATGCCCTTCCATTGACATCAAATATCCCATCTCATTGACAAACTTACAGAACATCTAATGTTTCACCTCTAGCAGCTCAGATTCCTACAGTTGTCTTGGTTGAATACTATGTCGTATTGGGTTTTCCAGATGGAACAACTCAGAAGATATCAGTTACGAAATCTCCTGCTCAATTTAAGCTTCTTGATACTGTCGACTGAGCATTCACAATCCAAGTAGAAACCAAAACAACAATAGGAAATACTAGTACTTCGGCACTTTCACAGAAGATGAATCAAACACGCTTCAAGGATGCACCATCTACTATCGCCGATCTCCCTAATCCTACCGTTACAAGTACAGACGCTACTTTCTCGAATATACAACTCCCGACCGATCCAAATGGAGTGAGAAATATTGATTTCTCTATAGTGACTAGTTCAAATAATGCAAAAGGAACAATTCTTTCTACATGAAGTATAGTACGGTTTATTTGAGGAACTCCATGAGCACAGTATATACTCGTGATGACTGGAGAGACAGCCAAACAGAAGCCCGATGGATCAAAAGAGTGGATTCCATTTAGAAGATCATCAGAATTTAAACTGAAAGAAGCTCCAGACACTGTAAAACCAGTCATTACTCTCGCAGGAACTCCTATCATGAATGTCGCCTTCGGATCAACCTACACAGATCCAGGTGCTACATGTACAGACAATAAAGATCCTACTTGTACCGTTGTCACGACAGGAACTGTAGATACGAGTAAAGCAGGACCCTACACCATCACCTATACTGCGATAGATAAAGCATGAAATGCTGCAATACCAGTTACTCGTACCGTTAAT
>JAYWFD010000041.1:0-2337 GCA_043778965.1 Candidatus Altimarinota bacterium | reverse complement strand
ACGAGGGTTTATTGAACCATTGCTCGCTTTGTATAAAAAAGTCGAAGAAAAGGAGCTATTTTGAAAAAATTACTCATTTCATATGGAGTTTTGATTCCAATGAGATACTCCTATGATTTATCAGCTTCGACAATTTTCACCATATCAAGAAGCATGATTTAAAATAGGAGAGGATTGAAAAAATGTTATCGTCCGATGAATTACTGATGAAACTTGAGAGAAAGTAAGTTTTATACTGCTTTGAGATTACAGTAGTTCAGTTAATCTTAGCCCCTGAAGTAGTGTAGGGATTAAATATCGAAGACAGGAGTTATGAAAAAATATTCCTTTGCGACAAAGAGAACTTGTAGCATGAACGTGATACGGGAGGTTTGATGATGATCATGGTCTTACAAAACTTCTTTACGAAACAGGATGAATTGCTATTGGATGATCTCTTCCTATGGGAATTATGCATGTGGGCGAGGAGACTACTGCAAGATATAGCTGAGTTCTCTATTCAGACTGAATATGAATAAAGCTTGAGAGTATTCAGAGAGAAGAACGGACAGATGATTTATAATCCGAGCCTTTCTACGAGCCCCCCTTCGCTATTCATTGCATTGATAGTATCGAATCCTCAGAGACACTCATCTCCGACGAAGATCTGTGGTAGAGTGCGCATTCCAGATTTCTTCGCGAGTTCCATGATGACCTCAGGAGTTCCAGTGATATCAATCTCTTCGTATATCGCACCGAGAGAGGAGAGGAGATTTTTTGCTTTGATGCAGTAGGGACAGTAGTCTTTCGTGTAGATGGTGATCATGGGTAAATAGAGTAGAGAAGTACTAAAATAATCCGAAGAGTTTCTTTTTTTCACCGTGTACCACTTTCGTCGGAAATTCCGACTCGAAATCATTCATACCTCAGGTGAGATTGTAGGCTTTGATCCCGTCTTTTTCTGCGAAAGAGCATGCCTGTCCAGATCGTCCGCCACTTCGACAGATAAATATAACTTGTTTCGTCGTATCTATTTCTTTCATCCGAAGAGGGAGTACTGGAAGTGGTATGAGTCGTGCTTCAGGAATATGTACTTCTTCATATTCTCCAGCTCATCGGACATCGATGAGTTCGATCGCATTAATGGATTTTTCGAGAAGGGAAGAGAGTTCTTTCGGGGTAATGGTGAGCATAAAGAGGGGTAATGAGTGATTAGGAAAGAGGATAAAGTTTCTGTCATTGCGAGCTTGCGAAGCAATCCAGAAAAATAAAACAACAGAAAGTGTGGGATCGATTCGTATCTCGCGATGACAAGAGGGGATTATTCTTTGCAAAAAATCTTCTGCATCGCATTCACCATTTCGAGGATGCGCGGATCACGGATCGAGTAGGAGACGTATTGACCATTTTTCTCACTATCGAGGATGCCTTCATCTTTCATCTTTCCGAGGAATTGTGAGAGCTGAGATTGACCGATGGTACAGTATTTCTCTAGGTCTCATACGGTCTTCGATCACTCTCTGAGCTTACAGAGGATGAGGAATCGCTTCGGATGAGCTAGGAGCTTCAGGATGTGTGCGACTTCGATCGTTTTTTGTTCGAGATTTTTCATAGTTAGGACTGATACGTTATTATATTATAAAAATGTAATATATTGTCAAAAGATTATTTACGATTTTAGGAATCTTTGTCAAAAGATTCCTCTTCTTTAAGTGGAGAGATCTTTATGAGTAATACCATCTATGGATATCGACTATTTTTTGGCTTCGGTAGGATTAGGAGTATCTTTCTTGATTTTTTCTCACAATTTTCTGACTGTATCAGGTCAGAAAAGTCCATCTGCAAAATCTGGAGCTCCTCTCCTTATTTTTTGCATTCCGAGTTCTTTTATTTGGAAATCTACCACTGCAGCTTTTGTTTTTGGTCAGTATGATCATTCGCCTGTCACACCCAATTCTTTCTGAATAAGTTCTCTCGAAACTGAATCAGAGCGAATTCCATCAAAAGTTTGTTTATTTTTTAGTCATTCATAGAGTCCGGTAAGTCTATGTTTTGGTGTCTCAGGAGCTATAGCTGAAGGAGCTACAGCTGGAATATCACTCTTGACTTTTCCATCAGTATCTAATCGAAGGAGAATTTCTCAGATTCATTTTGCGTCGAGTTTTCCAGAAGGATTTTCTTTTATTCAGACAGATATTTGGTAGTCTTTTATCGCTTTAGTAAGTTTTTCATCGTAGACATATTGGTCGTCGGTATTTTTTGTAGGGATATCTTTGGCGATCTGAAGTTTTGCTACATCTTCGAGATATGATTGGAGTTTTGGATGATCTTTGGCAAGATTTCATTGTGCATCAAAGA
>JAYWFD010000040.1:0-6279 GCA_043778965.1 Candidatus Altimarinota bacterium | reverse complement strand
CTGGGGGTGGAGAAGCTCCCAAGGGTATGGCTGTTCGCCATTTAAAGCGGTACGCGAGCTGGGTTCAAAACGTCGTGAGACAGTTTGGCCCCTATCTGTTGTGAGCGTCTAGATACTTGATGAGATCTGTTCCTAGTACGAGAGGACCGGAATGGACGAATCCCTGGTGGATCGGCTGTCATACAATGGCATCGCCGAGTAGCTAAATTCGGAATGGATAACCACTGAAAGCATCTAAGTGGGAAACCAACTCAAAGATAAGGTATCTCAGGTCTGTAAGGATCATAAGTGCCCTCGGAGACTACGAGGTTGATAGGATGTAGGTCGAAGCACAGAAATGTGTGTAGCCGAGCATTACTAATAGCACGAACGGTATTTATATATGCTTTTTATTCTTACTCGAGCTGTATGGCTTGTTGGTATGAATGGGAGTTTGAACAATTTCTGGTTGGAGATAGAACAAGTTTCGTAGATCATAGGAGTATTTAATTACATTTATTTATGGGTGGTGAAATTCATCAATTATTCGAATTTCTCCTCAAAGTCTTGGTGTGTATGGCGTGGAGGGTACACCTGTTCCCATTCCGAACACAGAAGTTAAGCTCCACCGCGTCGATGGTACTTCGTGGCTTCACGTGGGAGAGTAGATACATGCCAAGACTTTGAGGAGAAATTTTCCGTATAATAGTTGAGTGGTGAGTTCCTGGTTATTAGTTATTTGTATTTTGAGAAAAATGCCAGTTACTCCTAATTACTAGTCACTTGTTACTCTTCACTTTTCTGGATCATTAGCTCAGTTGGTTAGAGCGCTTGGTCGACATCCAAGAGGTCACTAGTTCGAATCTAGTATGATCCACCATTCTCTTTCGGACGATTAGCTCAGTTGGTTAGAGCATCTGTTTTACACGCAGAGGGTCATAGGTTCGAATCCTATATCGTCCACCATTTAGGATAAAAATCCCATCAAGGGTATCAAAGAGCTTTACTTTAAGCTCTTTTTTAGTGTTTACAGAAAGTTCGAAAGTACATATTTCTATCAATTTCAAAATATCCTCCCTCGCCTCCTTGATTTTCCCTAATCTAAGAGCAGAAGTAGCGAGTTCGAAAGTTTTTGAAAGTATCTCAGGAAGCATTTCAATATATTGCGATACTTCATCAAGTTTTGCATACTCATCTATCGCTATTTGAGTATCTTCGAGTTCCTTTCTTTTCTTTGCCGTGAAGGCATCAAGCTTGCCTTTATCAGTAATGCCAGCAAGAAGAGCATTAGAGGTGATAGTAGTTATTTCTTCCTCAATGCGGTTGTAGTCTCTTTTGAGTATTTCGATACTCTTTTTTTGTTCTTGCCACTCTGCCTTCTTTTCTTTGGCAAGCTCGGTTTGGCGGAGAGCCTCCTGGATGACGCCATTACTCAGTCGGATATTTTGAGCCTTTTTGCCTATCTCTTCTTCAAGAAGGTTTTTCCAGTTTTCAGAGACCTTTCAAAAATCTATTCCCCATCGAGCTAGTGATTCTATTGCTTCTTTGTCAGACTCATCTCCCCTTTGAACGATATTATGGTGTTCCTGGAGTTTTCTTTTCTTCTCATCGACCATCTCTTGATTGGCAAAACCAAAAAAGTCTTGTAGTGGAAACAGTGGAGCCTTTTTGTGAAACTCTTTGAGTGAGTTTGTAGCAGAAAGAATATATAGAATAAAATGTCCGTATCAAATTCTGCCCTTTATTTCTTTCAAGTCATCTTCGTCAAGCTCTGGACGTCCGTCATTGCCATAGCACGGAAAGTTTTTCAATGTTTGCTTCAATCACTTTTCTGTTTCAGAAATGGTTTCTTGCAAGTATGCCTTGAGCCATATAAAACACACCCTATCTATCACCTCAATAAATGATTTCAAAAAAGTGAGTTCAGAAATGTTGAATTTCTTTATGTTCCCGCTTTTATACTGGCGTGCTTTTCGCTTTCCCGTTTTATCATCAATTGGCTCATATCCTGTCATTGTTCCTAAAACTTCCCCACCATCTCCGCGTATCTTGATAACTTTTCTCAAGACGTCATTTGCTTGGAACTCTCCGTATCCTGAACCTTTCTTTCCCATTCGGTGTTGTACATTGTTCCAGAGTTCCAAAGGAATAGCAGGTTTTTTCTTGATGAAAGTTACTTCGTACTCCGTTTCATTGTGTTTGAAAAAGTATTTTCCGATGTAGATGATATTGGAAAACATATTTTTGAGATTTCCTGCCTTTACTCGTATACCGTTTTGTTTGAGATATTTCTCGATTACTTCTCCAGTCTCCCCATTTGCCTTCATTTCAAATGCCCGATACACAAAAGGCATCTTTTCAGTTTCCAAGAGCCCTTCTTTTGTAGCTTGGAGTCAGTGAGGGGTCTTGATAGTTCTCGGGAGTTTCTTATTTCTGAGAGAGGTGAGTATGTTGTTGATTTTATCTTGTGACAATCTCTCACTATAGGCAACGGCTTTGTTTACTTCCGCATCAATGATAGTAGCAGGTGTAGTTTTATCCCACATTACATCAAAAAAATGGATATACTGTACTTTCTGTTTGTTCTGGTGATGCCCGAGGAATTCCTTGATAGTGGTTCCATCAGGAACGTTTCGGGTGAGACGAGAAGGATTGAAAGCAACAATGATACACGGGACTGTTTGTTCTCGAACTGTCTTCACGAGTTCTCGAAAGCCTGGACGCTTTACTTGAGGGCTTCCTTTGATAGTTTTTACTTTGTATCCTGTGAAGCTATCTGAAAAACTCTGTGTCACATCAGCCATCGAGAGCCCTATTTCCTCCAGGATAATAGGAATGGAGTCATATTGTTTTTCGAGACTCATTTCCTGTTCTTCCTTTTTTGTACTTCGTCTGAGATATGCAAAAACTTTTGGTTTTTCGTAAGAGAGGGGAGATGGTTTCATAAGCGGTGTTTTTATGATGGGGGTGGAAATACGAGATTCCGTTCCCTCACCCATATAACACCGCTGAAATATGAGAGAGGAGACGCAATCGAGTATGTGAGAATTATATAGGGAAAGGCAAAAAATGGAATAGTTGTTCAAAATTTGACGGGGGGGCGAATGTGCTATTCTGTTGGAGAACTTTTACTTCTAACTTTTATAATATGTTCAAAATCAATACTTTTTATGACTTTGATAGACCAAATGCACCTTGGGACTCTCTCCAAAGTTCTGCAAAGAAATGACCAGCACTTCCACACTCACTCGATAAGCGTCGAGTTGTTGCTCCTACTCGTGAGAAACTCGCAAAACTTGATGATATGCGAATGCCAAAATATACACCAGAAGAATCAGCAAAAGAAAAAGCTCGAATTTTATCTGTTTTGGAAAGAGTTGGTTTCGATGACGCTATGAGAGCGTATGCTCAAGCTGTAATACAAAATAAGTATGTTCCGAAGGAACTGATTATGTCAGGTATGAAAACAATGAAAAGTGAAATGGCTATTATGATGGAGATTATGCAAAACTGAGAAAGAATGACTGAAGAAGACCAAAAAGAAATCGCTTTTGCTACAATCGGTGGAGAATCCGTGTTGAGAGATATGATACAGGCACTTCCTGAAACAGTAGTTGAGATTCCTACAAATCCTGAAGGAACCGAGATAAAGAAGATTTCTGGAATGACATTGATGCGTTGGATGCCAGAGCCTCTAAAAAAACTCGTACGATAATATTTTGTAAATCATAATAAATATCCCCCTGTAGTAATGCTACTGGGGGATATTTATAAAGAAACTATTTCACATTCTCACACGCAATCCCATCATTATCTCGGTCAAACTGAGTAACGTGGCAAGTATTGAGGTAGTATTGAGCTTCATCTCGTGTTTTTACGTCTTTGCAGTATCTCGGAACATTCGAGCAAGAATATACTCACGTGCTTCCAGTTTCAGAGCTATCTTGAGTCTTTGGAACTACCACTCCTTTTTTTCGGATAACTCGTGACTTTGTAGTCTTGGTCATTGTTGCTCCACTCTGGGTCGGTGTGAGAGTTGTTCCAGTATTCACAAGTGGTTCTCTCTTTCCGTTGCATACGTCCCATACGCCAATATGGGCAGTTTTTGCGAGCTTCTCAGCGTCGAGAAATATTTTCTGATACTTGGTACTCTTTTTGGTATATCGGAAGGAATATCCATCTTGTATCGCCTTTTCTCCATAGAGGTATCCATCCACCCAAACGTGAGCAAGAAGACGGTCATATATATCTCGTCACTTTTGTTTTGCGTCTCACTCAAGTTCAATTGTTTTTCCCGAGAGAAGGTTGGTGGCATATTTGCTCGCCTCTTCACCATAACACTCGGTATATCCTGTGCGAGTGATATATTTCTCAGGGGTATCAATCCCGAGAATACGAACTGTATCTATCGTGCCACTCATATTGACCTGGACAGTATCCCCGTCAATAACTCGTACGACTGTTGCGGAGGTTTTTTCATTGGAACCGAGAGCCAATACAGAAAGAGGAAGACAGAGAAGGAGGAATAGGGAAAGGAATTTTTTCATATAGGAAAAGTAAAAGGGTAAAACACTAGAAAAACATCAAAAAAGACTATTCTCCAGGAGTATGCCAAAAAGCTTGGTAGTACATTCCGAAGAGATTTCGAAATGTTCCTCCAGTAGGTTGCCATCCTTGAGCAATGAGAGTATTTGCCTGTTTCTCTATCCCCTTGATAGAAACGGCGTTGAGTATTTTGTAGTATTCAGGTTGTGGAGATTTTCAGAACATAGGTGGGAAATTTAAGAATAAAAAAGGGCGACTCAAAAGCCTGAGTCGCCAAACCACCACCATCTGTTCCAAAAGGACAAGAAAAGTGCAGGCGTTAAGTCGCCCTTACTTCCGTCTGGAACAATTTCGAAGATGATGATTTGGCAGGCACAATATACGCAAAAACACAAAAAAACCAACACTTTTTTATGTTGGCTGAGGGAGGGAAGTCTCTCCATAGACCTTTCCCCGTCCATAGTATTGTTGCAAAAGGCTCATTGACAAGTTTGCCTCGTGTACGCTCGGGTGCTCATTCTTTTCCATAGCATCTAACCATCTGCTGATGATAAAACGAGCCTCTATGGGAATATATTTCCGAAGAAGTTCTTTTGGCTTGAGTCATTCAAGTCGTGTCCGAAAAGTCGGATTTTCCTCAAGATATTTATAGAAAGTGGAACGACTGATTTTCCCTATCTGACAAGCTTCCCGAGTAGTGAAACCCATACAAAAAGCTTCTTCGAGTTTTCGGACACACTTCTCATTGAGGGCGGGGGGTCTACCGAGCCCTCGGTCTTTTCAAGTGTTTTCTTGAGTTTTCATAGGTGAATAGATAAGAGATATACAGAGTTCTACAACCTCCAGGGAATATATGGGACTGATACGTTCCTACTACAAAAGGGAAAGACTTATCCCGTACGGTGTCTTTCTGAAAATAGCGGTGATAATGCCCATCCATACTTTATCGCTACTTGCTCATAGTTTTCTACAAAAGTTCGAATATCACCCATTCACGAACCACCATATACAAATTCAAAATATAATTCCAATCAATTCGGTTGGGATTTTTTCTTGCAAAAAATATACTCAATATTTGACTGGAAGGGAGCTAATATGTTAGTATTGATTAGTATTTTATTTTTCTTTCTTTTACTATGTTTACAATTATTGTTATCTCATATATCGTTAAGTCTTTCATTATCGTTGCAAGCATACTTTGATTTTTATCTGCTAAGGCTCGTATTCCTCAGATGAAAGAGTTATTTATAAAAAAGACTGACCTGAGTCGAAAGATGTGGCTACTTGTTATAGCTTTACCAGTGCTGTATATCTTACTGGGTGAAGTAATATTTTATCTGCCAATTCCCTTTGATCCAACTATATTAATGATTATTCTTTGGATTGTTGGCATGTTTTTTGGAACAAAGACAATTCTTGGTTCTGATATTCAGGAAAGTAAGATAAGTGTTGGTAAGTTTATTACTATTTATACAATCGCAACATTTATTTTTGCATTTGCTGTTATGCTTATTGGTGCAAGTATCCTTGTGAGAGTTATGTTTGGGTTCTAGAAATATTATATTTTGAGAAAAGTCTTTCATTTTGGAAGATTTTTTAATTTAGATTAGTAGGTTCTTATCTATTTTCCTCTCGCTTTTTCTCACTTTTTCTCTATACTCCTGCTAACTGCTAACTGCTAACTGCTAACTGCTAACTGCTAACTGCTAACTGCTAACTGCTAACTGCTAACTGCTAACTGCTAACTGCTAACTG
>JAYWFD010000039.1:0-2345 GCA_043778965.1 Candidatus Altimarinota bacterium | reverse complement strand
CTTCCATAAGTATGAGGGGAAGTGCAAAAATCCCGATAAGAGAAAGAAGGGGAATTTTCGGTATCCAATATGAGAGAGTGACGTACTTGCGCATTGTGCGGTATTATAGATATTTATATATTTTTGCAAATACTTTCATTTGCATTCTTTTATTGAATCTCTATCATCGGAAATATGAATCAAGAATCTTTTACGTCACATGGTTTTGAGCTTTCTCCCTGAGAACTTGCTCATTTTGAGAGGTTTCTGACTCTATTTATAGAGTACAATACCCATACGAATCTCTCTGCGATTCGGGATGAGGGGGGTATCATTGAGAAGCACTTTATTGATTCACTCTTTGGTGCAGCGATCATAGGAGAATCTCAAAAAATAGAAAAAAAAATCCTCGATATTGGTTCGGGTGGGGGATTTCCGGGTATTCCTTTGAAGATTGTCATGTCGGATATTCATGTCACATTGCTTGATTCGGTAGGGAAAAAAGTGAAAGCAATGAATCACTTTGTTTCTGAGCTCTGACTCGATAATATAATAGCGATTCAAGAACGAGCCGAGATACTCGCTAAAGATCCAAAACATAGAGCAAAATATGATTTTGTCATCTCACGTGCAACCGCATACATCAGTGATATCCTCACATGGGCTATGCCGTTCCTCGCAGCAGGAGGGAAGATAATCCTCTATAAGATGCCATCGGATGAAGAGAAGAGAGATCGTGAGAAAATACTCAAAAAACTCTGACTTGTATTGGAAGGAGAACTCGAATATGAACTTGGAGGAAAGGAGCGGATAATACTGGTTTTCAAGAAGAAATAAATAACCCCGCCAAGGCGGGGATGGTTGGTCGCCTGACTCCAAGAGAGATTGCTCTCCTCAGAGTTTTTGGCGGGGATTTTCTTTGTCATGTCGAGCTGCACTGAAGCCCGAATGAAGGAAGATGATCACCCCAATCAGGGCGGGTATGCCGAACATCAGCAGGATGGCATATATCTCACCTGCTTCAATCCGGAATACGGCCAGACTGAGTATGGTCGTCACTGACCAGGACATGAGGGCAATTATAGTGCCAGTCAGTGACATCCTCCATTCATCTTTTTGGGTAAAGAACCCCGAGATGAGAAGGATCATGCCCCCAAGGAGAGCTGGGGAGATCATGATGGTGAATTCCACTATCGCGCGATATTGATAGGAGATCAGGTACTCGTATTCCGGATACATGAATGGCAACATCGCCACCATGACCACGAAACACATAACCAGGAAGCCCCACCAGGCCGACTTTCCACCCTTGCGTGACAGCCCCCAGACGGGGTTTCCATTTTTCATTCCGAGCTCCAGATAGTCAACATAGACATACTTATTATAACTTAATTTATAAAAAGTCAAAAATAAACTTGCAATTGTAAAAATATTGTGCTAGAATATATTTACTTTATATCAATAATCATATACACATATGACACAACACATACAGGCTTTCCACGCAAAGCACAATGTCCGCCCCTACACAGTACTCCTTCTCGGACTCCTCGCAGTCACGAATAATGCCCTTGCAGCAGCAGGAACATTAGTAATCTAATCATAATAATAAAAATCTCTTCTATATAAGGAAGAGATTTTTAACAACTTTGAGAAAACCCCACGCCTCTTAAGGCTGGGGATGAATCATGCCGTTGCCTTTCGAACGAACAATCACAGAAAATACACTCTGCTAAGAGTGTATTTTTGATTGTGAGAGAGAAAGGATATGCGTATACTCTGAAATATCTATGAAAAAACCTGAATACTGGACTGGTGCACACACCAAACATCGTCTGAAATACCATATCGTATTCATTCCTAAGTACCGCAAGAGAGTATTACGAGGCGAAGTAGTACAAACCGTGAAAACTCTCTTTTATCAGGCTTGTGAGGTAAATGATTGGTATTTAGAGAAGCTTGCTATTGAACACGATCATGTTCATATGCTCATCCAATGCAAGCCAGATAAAAGCCTCTCAGAGGTTGTCCAAATCATCAAATGATGAAGTGCCTATAAAATAAGAAAAACTCATCCAGAGCTGGAAGAGTTTTTATGGTGAGATTCTTTCTGGGCAGATGGTTACTTCGCTGAGTCCGTAGGAGTGCATCAGGAGGAGATGATAAAGAAATATATTGATGATCGGTGACAATAATTCCTAGAAGGAGAATAGATACTTCGTGTATACGAGAACGGGCAAGCCCCATGCCTTTAGGCTGGGGTAGCCTTTATTATTACTGATCGTTTTGAGAAGAAGAGTAGAGCGACCTCTCATCATACTCGAATAGAACTATGAGGAGAACTGGAACAATATATTCTAAAGAAA
>JAYWFD010000038.1:0-6346 GCA_043778965.1 Candidatus Altimarinota bacterium | reverse complement strand
GTCGACCACGAATATTGGTTCTCGCCGATCGTAACATTCTCGTGGATCAAGCGATGAATACATTCAACCCGCTCGAAAAAGATATCCTCAAGATCAATGGAGAACTGATCAAGAAAAAGTGAGGGGTCGTCCCGACCAATGCCAATATCTTCTTCGCTATCTATCAGGCACTCGTCGGAGGAGCGAGTGAGGATGAGGTGAATTTCGAAGAAAGAGAGAACACCCTGGGGTGAAATCCCGAAGAGATCCTCGAACCCTACTACAATCGCTATGATCCAGACTTTTTCGATCTCATCATCATCGATGAGTGTCACCGAGGAGGAGCAAGAGAAGATGGGAACTGGGCAGAGATACTCAGGTATTTCACCTGAGCTGTCCACCTCGGTCTCACCGCGACTCCGAAGCGAGATGACAATGTCGATACGTACAACTACTTCGGTAAGCCTATCTATGAATATTCCCTTGCTCAAGGGATTGATGATGGATTCCTCACACCGTTCAAGATCAAGCGTATCAAGCTCAATATCGATGAGCTCGCCCTGACAAGTGGTGATACAGTCGTCCAATGAACCGTGAAAAAGCCTGTCTATACGACAGGAGATTTCGAGAAAAATATCGTCGTCGATGAGCGCACGGATATCATCGCAGAGACGATACTCAACAATATCAATCCTCTGGAGAAAACCATAGTATTTTGTGTCGATCAGTCACATGCACTGCGAATGCGAGACAGTATCAATAAATACAAAACGATCCGAGATCCTGACTACTGTGTCCGTGTCACCTCGGATGAGGGAGATATCGGACGAGCCTATCTCGAGAGATTCCAGGACAACGATAAGACGATCCCGACGATCCTCACGAGTTCGCAGATGCTCACGACGGGAGTCGATGTAGCCAATGTCCGCAATATCGTGCTCGTGCGCAATATCGGCTCTATCGTCGAATACAAGCAAATCATCGGCCGTGGAACTCGCCTCTATGATGGCAAGGACTTCTTCACGATCCTCGACTTCGTCGGTGCAACGAATGACTTCCGTGATGAGATATGGGATGGTGGAGAGGATATCACAGAACCTGAGCCGAAGATACCATGAGAGCCAAAATGACCAAAAGAACCGTGAGAGTGACCAGATGGACCAATAGAACCAAGAGAACTGACCCTCATCGTCGAGCTCGATGCGGGCAGGGAAGTGCGAGTGATCGATATCGAGACTCGCTATATCGATCCAGAGACAGGCAAACTCCTCTCATCGAAGGACTTCCTCATGAAGCTCGTAGATAGACTCCCGATGTTCTATCGGGATGAGGCACAACTTCGAAAAATCTGGTCTGATCCAGAGACTCGAGAAGACCTCCTTGCTCACCTCGCGACTATCGGTATCGGTGCTGATCAGCTCGAGGATCTCACTCGTATGTTCGAAGCTGAGAACTCCGATATCTTCGATGTCCTCGCACATCTCTCCTATGGGACGGATATCCGCTATCGTACCGAGCGACGAGATATCGCCTCCACACTCCTCGATGAGTACGAGAGTCTCGATGCTCGAGCATTTCTCGAGTTCCTCCTCACACTCTATGTGAGGAATGGTATCCTCGAGTTCCGACGGGACTGACTCGCCGCGAAAGTAGCCTTATTCGGTAGGACTCCGAAAGATCTCGCAAGTGTCTTCGGGAGCAATATAGCTCTCAGAGAAGCGTATTATAAGGTACAGAAAAGTTTATATGTTAAGTAAAAGTATATGGAAGAATTACACCTACCTTGGAATATAGAAGAATTAAAAGCATTGGTTAAAAAAATAATTCCGCTCTGAGAAACGTCAAAAATAGATTTAAAGTCAGCATTCGATATAAGTTCTGAACAACAAAAGGCGGAACTTGTAAAAGATGTTTCAGCTATTGCTAATACATTTAGTACAGATTATAAGAATTATTGATTTATCATATTTACTAAGGATAGTTGAACTTTTTCTTTTCCCGATACTCAAGATCATATTCAGGCAAATATAGATAGACTTATTAAGACATACATAGAACCTTTTATTAATACAAATTTATATATTTTTGAGGATTGTTGAGTTTTACTTATTCCTCCAACGAAAAACGCACCTCATATTTTTGTGAAAGATATTCATAAGAGATATAACGGTGAGGTATATATAAGAACATGAACTACCACAGATAAAGCAAAAGCGCAGGATTATTCCCGTTTCTTTAGACAGCACTTTGAGGAGTATGTACTACCATTACAAGAAAAGACAGATTTTCTACAATCGCGAATAGCAACTCTAGAAAAATCAAAAAAGAGCGGTAATCAAATTGTTTATGTTTCAGAAAAGAGTGATACGAGCACTAAACTATCTGAACCAACAAACTTGCTAGATGCAATTAATGTTTTATTACCAGAAAAACAAGAAAATCTAATTGAAAGATTACTCGTTGATGAAGTAAAAAAGATCCAACAACTCATTAACTCATGAGAAATTCCATGGTTAATACAACAAATTCAGCCATGAACTAGTAAAGAAATTATTGAAAAATTTGAAAATATCTCCTTGAATTTTTGGACTTCTTTGCGAGAAATCATATTAAGAGATGAAAAATGAAGATACAACGATGCTATTTTAAATGCAATCAGTTTACTATCTAAAAAAATTGATGCTCCTTCATGAGTTACTTTTACTGATCTTGGAAAATGAATTAGATATTATCCATTATATGTTGCTCTATATGTGATATCAATCACTTGTTACGAAAAACAACGGGATTCTCTATTAAAGAAAGTTTATAATTTAAAATTATCTGATAACTACTCTTATGAGGAGGATTTACCTATTGCATATACAACTTTTCTAATGCATAGAGCATGAGACTTTTTTCAGTGACTACACCCAAACTTTCCGCAATCAAAATGGTGTGATCCCATAGCAACACACATTAAGGGATTGGTTGATAAATTATTTCAATTTGAAGATGTTAAGAAAACAAATGAAGTAGCGTTTTATTGCTGAGAATTTATCCTTTCCCTCAGTCCAATTGATATAATTTGAGAAGATGGTAAACCATTAATATGACATTGATGATGAGGACTATTTTTATATATATCAAGTTCCGTTAGAATAATCTCAAAATTTTTAAAAGAAGATAAAGACTGGTTATCTAAAGTTTACAATCGACCATTAAAAGAGATACTGGAAACCTTTGACAAAACAGCCCATAATTTAACTAATGGAACTGGCTGCTTCTCAGATGGTTTTACTGAATGAGCTATAAAATATGCTTATCCTGAAGATAAAAAATAATCGTATGTACCCTAAAAAAAAATTCTGAAATCTTTGAAAAGTAATCCGTTGAGTCACATACTCAAAGGGGGATTTATTAGATTCTTATGCAGAATGATGCCTTACTCTCTTAAGAGCAAATAATATTAATGATGGTATAAATTTTGATGAGTTACAATACCTTCCAAAATGATTTGTTGAATGAGATAAAATACTAAAAAATGGAGATATTATCTTTTGTATGTCGAGTGGAAGTAGAAGTCTAGTTTGAAAAAATACGATTGTTCCAGAATTAGAGAATCATTCTTTTGGAGCATTCTGTAGTAGTTTCAGAATTAATTCAGATGATAATATAAATTATATTGGATACTTCCTAAAATCTGAAACCTATAAGAATTATATTTACTCGCTTTCCCAATGAGTGAACATACTAAATCTTAGAGGATCAGATCTAGAAAGTCTTGAAATCCCTCTCCCACCCCTCTCCACCCAGTCTCGCATCGTCGCTCGCCTCGACTCTGCTTTCGCGAGTATCGATGAGCAGATATCTCTCCTCCGAGCGAATATCGAAGATGTGGAGAATATGAGGAAGAGTGTACTTGAAGAGAGTTTTCAAGGTGGAGAATATGATGTGAAGAAACTTTGAGATATATTCGATGTGCGAGATGGAACACATGATTCTCCGAAATTTCATGATAAGGGATACCCACTTATTACCTCGAAGAATCTCTCGGAAAATGGTATTGATTTCGGAAATATCAAACTCATTTCACAGGAAGATTATGACAAGATTAATCAGAGAAGTAAAGTCGATAAGTGAGACCTTCTTTTTGCCATGATTGGAACTATATGAACTCCCACGATTGTCGATATAGAGCCAGAATTTGCTATCAAGAATGTTGCATTATTCAAACCAAAGAATACTGATGCAGTTATGTGGTATTTACGATATTTTCTTTTGTCAGATTTCGTCATACAGAAGATGCTCGCAGAATCCAAGTGAGCAACACAGAAGTTTGTAGGACTCGGATATTTACGAGCTTTCCAAATCCCTCTCCCACCTCTCCCTCGCCAGCACGAGATCGTCGTACATCTTGACCGAGTATTTGCCGAGACGATGGCACTACGATGAGAGTATGAGGCACAGATACGAGACCTCAGTACTCTGAAACAGAGTCTCCTCGAAGAGGCGTTCGCTGGGAGGCTCATTACAGAAAATGAAGCATAAAAAAATTCACCCGTCAGCTTTCGCTCGGTGAATATCGGTAAGCATAGTTTATGGATATTTCTAGAAAATCAATATACTTCATGGAAAGAAAGAGCGAAAAAATTTACATATTATCATTATCCTTATGTCATACACACCTCCGATACTCCCGCTTGATAAAGAACTCGAGTCAAAAGCTATTCTCAAGCAGCTCGCACTCTCTCGAGCTGCTCTTGCGGAACTCAAATGAGTCTCAGGAACGATACCAAATGAAACTATCCTCATCAAAACTCTGTCTCTTCAAGAAGCAAAAGAAAGTTCTGCCATCGAAAATATCATCACAACTCATGATGAACTCTTCCAGAGTGATACATTGAGTGAGATGTTTGCCACTATAGAATCGAAAGAAGTATATAATTACGCTGCTGCTCTCGAATATGGTTTTCGTGAGATTCGAAAAAACGGACTCCTCATGAATAATCTTATTCTCGATATACAAGGAAAGATTGAAGAAAATAAGGCAGGATTTCGGAAACTCCCAGGAACAGAACTCAAGAATGAGCAAACAGGCCAGACGGTATATGTCCCCCCTCAATCATATACTGAGATTATAGGAGGTATGGATAATTTAGAAAGATTTATCAACAGTCCAAACCTCTCGGATCTCGATCCGCTTATCAAGATGGCAATTATACATCATCAATTTGAAAGTATACATCCATTTTATGATGGTAACGGCCGTACTGGTCGCGTTATCAATGTACTCTATCTGGTAAAAGAAGGACTCTTGTCTCTTCCTATTCTTTATCTGAGTCGATATATTAATACTCATAAATCGAAATACTATGAACTTTTGCAAAAAGTGCGTACAGATGACTCTTGGGAAGAGTGGATACTCTTTATGCTCGTTGCCGTAGAAAAGACAGCTAAACAAAGTATCAATATCATCGAGAATATAAAAGAACTTATGAAAAAGGAGAAAAAAATTATGAGAGAATGATGCTCAAAGATATACTCTCAGGATCTCCTCAATAATCTCTTTAAACATCCATATACAAAAATCGAATTTGTAATGCGAGATCTCGGAGTAGTTCGTCAGACAGCATCCAAGTATCTTGATGAACTCGTATGAATCTGAATTCTTCAAAAAGAAAAAATCGGAACTGAAAATTTTTATATCCATCTAGAACTCTTTGAACTTTTGAAAAATATACCAAAGTTTGAAGAATAATTAACATATCACGCTTAATATGTTAACAAAATCAAAAAACGTTAACATATCAGATCATATATGTTAAAATAATCATAAAAATCTATGCAACAACATATCAACCGCATCACCGATATCCTCCGCCGAGATGATGGCATCTCAGGAGCAATGCAATATACAGAACAAATATCCTGGATACTCTTTCTGAAGTTTCTTGATGACTATGAAGAGAGTTGTCGAGATGCTGCCGAGCTCGATGGGAAGGAATACAAGTATATCCTCGATCATGCCTTTCGCTGGTCGAACTGGGTGCATCGAGATAAGAAGATGTTCTCAGGTGATGATCTCAAGGACTTCGTGAATAAAGAACTCTTCCCGTATCTCAAGGGATTTCGAAATATTGATGTAGACTATCATTCTGTGAGGTATAAGATTGGTGAGATTTATTATTTTCTCGATAATCGTATCGATAGTGGACATACACTTCGTGAGGTCATCGATATCATCGATGGGATGAATTTCCAGAGTCAGGAAGACCTCTTCGAGCTCTCGAAGATCTATGAAGACCTCCTCCAGGGGATGGGGAATGACGGGGGAAATAGTGGAGAGTTCTATACGCCACGTTCTATCATCAAGCTTATCGTCGAT
>JAYWFD010000037.1:0-2372 GCA_043778965.1 Candidatus Altimarinota bacterium | reverse complement strand
GAAGTACTATTTAGTGAAATTATAGCTAAATTATTAGGATCCTGCAGTATATCTCAATCATTTCTTTGGTTAAATTTATCCTCTATCGCAATAATTAGATATGGGGAAATTCATACTTGATAATTAATTTCAAAAATATTGGGACCATAAAATCATGGCTTAAAAGATTTTGCAAGATAATTGTTCACAGGATTATCTGAACTAATAAACATTCAGTTCTTATTGAAGATAAAAACTATATTTTTAGTCTTAAAAAGTGGTCAAATAAAGTCCTCAAAAATAACACTTATTTGAATTGGTACTCTTTGTTGTTCAGACTGTTTCTTTTCTTCATTCAATTTTTTATATGCGATATCTAAGTCTTCTTTTGTTTTACAATTTGCGATAATACTCCTTTCCCACATTTTCCAAACCTGTTCATCTCATGTTGTTTTATTCGCAATATTTCAGTAATCTAATCTTAACACATAATATAAAATCACCAATCTTTCGTCATCTGTCATAGGAAAATTAATATCAGTATGGTCGATCTTTTGTAATCTTTTCTCGTAAAGTTGAGCGAATCTTGACTCAATATAAGAAAAAGTATTTTCAATACGATTGTTTGGATTTTCTATACTAAGCTCGTATAAATAATCTCTTTTACAAATCTGAACAGGATAATATTTCTTATTTATTTTTCTAAAATCTTTATTGTAAACAAAGATCTTTTTATCATGATGGTCTACAAATTTTTTTAAATGAACTTGTGGTACAAAATGCTGTTCTATTTTTATGTCTCACATAGGAATTTTTAGTTCAAATTTAGATTCAATATATTGATTCCATAGTCATATCTTCCATAGCTATCAAATTCTTATGAGAGCTCAACGACAAAATCAATATGAGATGGCAAAAAAGCGGAGGACGTACATTAGATTCAATATTTAGCAGAGTTATCCATATCCTCCATTACTTCAAACTCTTTATTTGATAAATTTCTTTCATGTTTAATGCATTCCTTTACTCAATCAGACCATCCAGCCTCATATCACTCAATAAATCCTTTCTTATATGCCAATCTATCTCATACATAATAACTTGAAACGATTGTTAGCATTTGGAAAAATGCTTGATAATTTCAAAGGGGTTCTTCCATAAAATATAGAAAACCAATAACCCCTGAGATTAATGCTATAATCCAGAAATTTAAAGATGTAATTCGAAGTAAGTTAATACTCGGTTCATATCTTTTATATGCCTCATTGAGTTCTTTTATGCTAAGTTCCGTTAAGTCTGAAAGGTGCTTTATTTTTTTCATAATTCAAAATTAAAGAATAAATAGTTTTTAATTCACTCCCACCACCTCCTTCACCACCCGCATCTTCTCATCCAGTCTCGCGTTCATGATAGCTGCTCACTCTGCGAGCTTGGCCTCGACGAATGGGATATCTTGGAGCAGCTTCTCGCGAGTGGCACGATATGGTGCGAGATACCCTGTGAGGACTGAGAGGAGCTCAGTTTTGGCATGACCATAACCGAATCCGATATTCTCTGATTCATATTTTTTGCGGAGCTCTACGGTCTGCTCTGGAGTTGCGAATACTCGATAGAGATTATATATATTACACTCATCAGGGTTCTTTTTTCGCTCATCGACTCACTCAGAACCTGAGACGATAGACATCACTCGCTTTTTCAGAGTCCTGTCGTCGTCGAATATCCCGATGAAGTTGTCATAGCTCTTGCTCATCTTCCGTCCGTCGATCCCTGGGAGTTTCCCGAGACTCTTCGGGACTATCGCTTCTGGCTCCTTGAATACTTCCCTACCATATGTTTTATTGAACGCGCGGACGATATCTCGCGTCATCTCGAGGTGCTGGATCTGATCTTCTCCGACTGGCACAGCATCGATATCATAACCGATGATATCCGCTGCCATGAGGATGGGATAATTGAAGACTCACATATTAATTAAAGGCGGTTCTCAAATTGGTCTTGAGGCCATATATTCATTTGCAAAATCTAATATTTTTCTTTTCAATTGCTTAAGTCAATTATCTTCATTTTTTATTTCATTAATAGATTTATTGGGATTAGTGTTTTTAAGATTAATAAAATACTCTTCATAATTAAATAGTTCAATTGCTTGATCTAATTTTTCTCCCATTATTTCTTCCTCTTTTTGTTTGAATTCATTTAATTTATTTTCAGCATCCTTAAAACTATGCGCTCGAAGCATGAGTGAATATGGTGTAACATTCGTGAGGATCCACATAAGCTTCGTGATATCATGGATATCTGACTGTCGGAATATCGTGATCGGAGTATCGACTCCATAGATCGCGAGATATTCGACTGCGATTTCGAGTGTCTGTTCGCGGAGAGTTTTG
>JAYWFD010000036.1:0-2373 GCA_043778965.1 Candidatus Altimarinota bacterium | reverse complement strand
TCATCTTCTTACCATCTTCATTGAGCACGAGTCCATGGAGATAGATAGTCTTAAAAGGGGTCTGCCCAGTATACTCATATCCCATAAGAAGCATCCGTATAACCCAAAAGAAGAGTATATCATATCCTGTTTCGAGGACATTTGCAGGATAGTATTTCTGAAAAAATTCTCCTGGATCTTCGATCGTCCAGTCAAGCACAGAAAATGGCCAGAGACCACTAGAGAACCAGGTGTCCAATACATCATCATCACGTTTTAGAAAAACTTCTGAAAAACTTGTACTTCGAATTCAGTTTTCTGCTTCCTCATTCGCCATACTCTGAGGTATGCCTCACTGTGGTGCTCGAACTTCATCCGAATTACTTCCTTTTTGAGGAGTTTTTCAGAGTATTTTGAGGAGTTCATTATTTGGAATTTTTCCATATTTTTCACACTGGCTCATATAGATTTCCGTAGGATCTCGTGTCACTCAGAGAAGTTCCCCTGTCTTCATATCATAGTATGCGGGTATCTGATGTCACCACCAGAGCTGCCGAGAGATACACCAGTCACGGAGATTATATATCCAGTCTTCGAATGTCTTTTCGAAACGAGAAGGGATGATCTCAAATTCATTTTTTTCATAGCCCTTAATAACTTTTTCAGCTAGGACACTTGCTCGTACAAACCATTGGGTCGATACGACAGATTCTACACGACATTTGCTTCTCTCACAGAATCCGACTTTATGAGTGTAGGGCTCTACTCGTACAAGATTTCATTTTGCACGCAGGAGTTCTACGACATTTTCTCGGCCTTCTTTATCTGATTTTTGTCAGACAAAAGGACCTGCCTCTTTATTCATATAGCCACTCCTATCTATGACAGTATAGTCTCGTCTAAGATTATGTCGTTTTGCTACTTCGAAATCACTCGGATCATGAGCAGGAGTGATCTTCACGACTCATGTACCGAACTCCATATCGACCATATCATCAGCGATGATGGGTATCTCTCTATTTACTATGGGGAGTATGACAGATCTTCCTATGAGCTTTTTGTATCTCTTATCTTTTGGATGCACTGCCACTGCTTGGTCAGCCAGAAGTGTCTCAGGCCGAGTCGTCGCTATGAGGAGTTCTTTATCGCTTCCAGCAACAAAATAGTTTATATAGTACATCTTCTCTTCTACTTCTATATGTTCTACTTCTATATCAGAAATGACAGATTCAAGAGCAGGGGAATAGTTCACCATATACTCTCAGCGGTATATGAGTCACTTATTATAGAGGTCTATGAAGATATTTTCTACTAAGGTATTTGATTTTTCATCGAAAGTATATCTCTCTTTCGACCAGTCGACACTCGATCAGATCTTCTTCATTTGATTTTGTATATTTCCACCATATTCACTGACCCAATCTTCACACTCTTTCATGAATGCTACTCTCCCGATTTCTTTGCGAGATTTACCATTCTTTGCTATGCGTGCTTCTACCTTTGCTTGTGTCGATATACCAGCATGATCTGTTCCAGGTATCCAGAGAGTAGAATCTCACTTCATACGATGGTAGCGTATCATGATGTCTTCGAGTGTCAGCATGAGTGCATGTCCGATATGGAGGTTTCATGTGACATTTGGAGGAGGTATCGGAATATAGAATGTCTTCCCGGTACGACTCGAAGAGGGTGCTCCAATATTATTTTTCTCCCAGAGATCTTGCATCTGTCATTCACAGGACTTTGGGTCATATTGTTTTGGAAATTCGGACATAAAGAAGGGAATTAGTAATTATTATTTTTGAAAAACTCCTCCCGAATATCGAGAGGAGTATGCTTTCATCATCATAGCGCTCATCTCTCATCTTAGAGACTCTCCACCACTATGAGTGTTAAGCACATAAAGACATATTCAGAGTATACATATATTCTGAATTTTACAAAATATTTTTACTTCTAGAATCTGTCTCCTTTACATGTAAAGGTCTTACTCAAAAAGCTCGTACGAGAACAACCCAGATAGTTTTTGCGATGATCAGAAAATCAAGGAATATAGAGTAGTTCTCTATATAGTAGATATCGTAGGTCACTTCTTCCTCAAAGCTATTTTGCTCCCTTCATGATACCTGAGCCATACCAGTTATACCAGGCTTTACAGTAAGTACTTGATGATGGTGCTCATCGTAGAGATCGACTTCCCGTGGCTGATGAGGCCTTGGTCATACGAGCGACATATTCCCTTTAAGGACATTCCATAATTGGGGAAGCTCATCAAGAGAGAGTCTTTCGATGAGCTTCCCTATATGAGTTTTTCGAGGATCATTTGCAATTTTATAGAGTGGACCGTCCCGCATATCTGCCGTTTTTTTGAGCTCTTCTTCGAACTTGAGAGCA
>JAYWFD010000035.1:0-17232 GCA_043778965.1 Candidatus Altimarinota bacterium | reverse complement strand
TCGGAGAACACTTTGGATTCATTGTACCCATAGGAGATATCCTTGATGATTATATCTTGCTTTTTCGGGGTGAAGGGATTGCCAGACTCGTATCATTTTATGGGAGTGAGAGAGTCGAAAGTGGACCAAAATTTCTCGAGATGATGAAATTCACGAGTAAATTTACGGAAAGTATCATAAAGTGTACGCAGGGCCCCTTCGATGATTCCCACGATCATTATATACATGGAAAATGTCCAAAAATCTGCATTACTTCAAAAAAGTTTTATTCATATAAAAAGATAGACGAAAAAGCGTAGAGAGACTCAAATGATACGTATAACAATAAACATTCATCAAATGATACGTTCTAATATCCAGTTTGAATCTCGAATCGCTTTTAATATTCAGTAAATATTTTCTTTATCTTTTGAAAATTGATTTCCTTGAAGGTATTCGTTTTTTGACATAAAAATACGAGCCAGAAGTCTTCAGTATTCTGATTCGGCTTCTGTGCGTATTTTTCTAGAGGGTATAGTATAGTTTTTATCTAAGAAATATGTAGTTACCAGTATAATTATAAGCGATAAAATAACACTAATACCGTATATTGTATTAAATTGAGAAATACGGATAAGTCAGTATATACTGACTACTATAAGAGCCAGATCATTCGATAAAAATCCATGAATGGTCTCGAGCCACACATGACTTGCCTTTTTATGTATGGCGATAAATCTTCCTGTTCCTATTTTTTCTACGATATTTGGCTCTGCTTGGATAAAACGATTGAGATATACATCTGTGAGTACTTTCTCTATATGTATATACATATCTACCCATCACCAGTGCAAAGAGAAACATTTAAAGATAAAATATAAACCCATTATGATGGAATAAATCCACAAATACTCATAAAAGAGTCCCATACTATTTTGGTGAATACTTGTTCCTATCTTCTCAAAAAAATATAATGAACTCACTAAATATAGTCCGTCAATAATACCTTCAATAACACTCTTAATATAAATGATTGGTCGGTATTTTACTGGCTCCAAAAACCTTTTTGTTTTTTCTAAAAATATCATCACTCGAATATATAGAAAATCTGAGAAAATACAAAAAAATTCCGGGACTAACTCGGAATGGCAGAGCAAGATATCTCGTCATCGCCACATATAGGCGATTCTGTCGATATGACAACCGGGACCTATTTCTTCTTTGCTGGAGATTTTTTCGTAGTTGGCCTCTCAATTCCTACTTTCTTTGCTGGAGCTTTCGTTTTCTTTTCCTTGAAAGCATTTGGTATCTGGTCAGCGATCATCTCTTTCACCTCATCAAGAGTAAGCGCCTGGATCTCAGGAAGCTCAGTGATCTTCTTGCTACCTCGCTTGAGATAGGCATTCTCTTTTCCGAATTTGATAAATGGTCCATATCGTCCATTCTCGACTGAGATCTTCTCTTCTGGCCAGTTATGGATATAGCGATTCGCCTCTTTATCGATCTTCAGAGCAATAAGAGATGATGCATCACTCTCTGAGAGAGTATCGAAGTCATACCTAACTGGGACATTCACATAGAGAGTTTTCCACTTGAGAAAAGGTCAGAATCTTCACTTTCCTTTTGTATAGGGTTCACCTTCATAGTATCAGATGGGGGCATCTTCGACTTTCTTCGCTTCGATGAGTTCGATTGCTCGTGTCATATCGACCGAGAGAGGATCTTCGCTCCGAGGGATAGAGACGAATGCTTCACCGTGTTTCACATAGGGACCAAATCGTCACTGTCCGACTATCACCTCCTTATCTTCGTAGATTCAGAGATCTTTCGGGAGACCGAAGAGTCCAAGAGCCTCTTCGAGAGTGATATCATCGATCGACTGGCCTGGAGAGAGATTCGCATAGCGAGGTTTCTCCTCTTCGCCGAGTTCATCGGGACTTCCGATCTGTGCCACAGGACCAAATCGACTCATACGTACCAGGACACTACGTCCTGTCTTATCATCTTTTCCGAGGATGCGCTCACTCGCGAATCTCCCTTCCGCTCATAGTGCTCATTCGATACTTGTATGAAATGGCGTATAGAAATCTCCAAGCATTTTTTTCCAATCGAGCTCACCCAGAGCAATCTTATCAAACTGACTTTCGACTTCTGCTGTAAAACTATATTGCATGAAATTCCCAAACTCCTGTTCTAGATAGTCTACCACAACAAATGCGATATCTGTAGGAAGGAGCTTCTTCGACTCAATGACGACATATCCACGATCTTGGATCGTCTGGATCGTCGGAGCATAAGTCGATGGTCGACCGATACCTTCTGATTCAAGTTTTTTCACGAGGGCCGCTTCACTATAGCGAGGAGGTGGAAGAGAGAATTTCTGGAGTCCTGAAAGATATGAAGAAGAAATAATATCTCATTTTTTGAGTGCCGGAAGTTTCCTCGATTCCTCATCATCTTCATCGTCAGTACCTTCGATATAGAGCTTCATAAATCCAGGGAATTGTATCACTTCTCCTTTTGCTATCCATTCTTCATCATGTCCGCCTGGAATGAATCTATAGGTAGTCGTCTCGACTATAGCCTCTGCCATCTGAGAAGCGACAGTACGTTCCCATATCAGTCGATAGATACGAGCTTCTTGTCCATCAAGTCCGAGTGATTCTGGAGTATGTCCGATATCTGTAGGACGGATCGCCTCATGTGCCTCTTGGGCACTTGCTTGTTTTGTCTTATATTTTCGCCCATTCGGAAGTGTATACTCTTTTCAGAAGTTTTTCTCGATAAAACTTCGAGCGCTATTGATTGCAAGATCAGAGAGATTCACTGAGTCGGTACGCATATAGGTGATATGCCCGTTCTGATAGAGACGCTGAGCGATATCCATCGTCTGCTTCACTCAATATCCGAGCTTACGTGCAGCTTCTTGCTGGAGAGTCGAAGTGATAAATGGTGCTCCTGGAGTTCTTCGTGATTCTTTTTTCTCGACATTCGAAAGTGTGAAATCTTCAGTATGAGGAAGATTGTACATGATGTTTCACTTCTTATCTTTCTTTGCTATTGTGCTAGCGAGATCAATTCCATGTACAGAGAAAAATTTGAGAGCATCTGATTCATTTTTGAATTTTTTGGCTTTTCCACCGAGCTTCATAAGCTCTATAGAGAAATCAATACTCCCTGACTTCACTCAAGCCTCGATCTTCCATGATTCTTCAGGGACAAATGCTCTGATCTCACGTTCACGTTCGACGAGGATCTTCACTGCCACAGACTGGACGCGTCCGGCAGAGAGTCCAGAGCGGACTTTGCGCCAGAGAACTGGAGATACCTCATATCATACGATGCGATCAAGGATACGACGAGATTGTTGGGCATTCACGAGATCGATATATATCTTACGTGGATGAGCTATAGCATGTTCGATCGCTGTCTTGGTGATCTCATGAAATACTATACGATCGACTTTCGAAGCATCGATACCAAGTGCCTCACACAAGTGCCATCCTATGGCTTCTCATTCCCTATCCTCATCGGTCGCTATCCAGATCTTATCTGCTTCTTCGGCATATCTCTTGAGTTCTGTCACTCGTTTTTTCTTTTCAGGCGATATCTCATATTCAGGGATGAACCCTCATGCGATATCGATACCAAGATTCTTTGCTGGAAGATCTCGTATATGACCAAATGATGCTTCTACTTGATAATCTGAACCGAGAAATTTTTCTATAGTTTTTCCTTTTGCTGGAGACTCTACTATGACAAGATTTTTAGACATTGTATGTACAATTTTAGATGATGAACTTGTCTAGAGGGTAGCTCCTGTCAAGAGAAAGTCAAAAGATTTTTCTATAAAAATTACTTGATTATCCTATATAGATATCCATAAAATATATTTTCTATTAAGAAAATCGTATAAAACTATAGATCTTGCTCAGATGTAGATATGATGCTCTCTTTTCTCGAACGGACTGAAAACTGATTATCCATATATCACAAGAACCACCAAGTGAGACAATGAAAAAAAATTGAGGTTTGCTTTAACACTGAAGTTAGTATATCCGATATGCATAAAATGCAACTTTTTCTTACAAAATTCAACATTCTTCACACAAATACGAGCTATCCATATAAAAAACTCTCAAAAATTTTTGAGAGTTTTTTATATGGATATATCTTGGCTATCGTATCAGTTTCAGAAGTCCTCGAATTTCATCACGCTCCTTTTCATCAAGAGGAGATTTTTTTTCTGTAGTACGTTCGATGGCACAGAGGAGCTCTTCATTCGCTGCTTGACTCATAGCGCTTCTCACAGCAGAAATCTGCTGGACAATATCACGAACAGATGCTTCATCTTCGATCATCTGTATCACTCATCGGATTTGTCATTCGATACGTTTTAAGCGATCCGAAACGCGTTTTTTTTGAGAGAGATCTTTTATCTTCATAGAAAAATAGGTAATGTACTCTCCATAGTATATGCAAAAAGAATTAAGAATCAAGTAAGAAATTTCCTCAGGATTTCCTCAGGATACACTCTACGTAAAGATCCACTTTTTCTTGATTTTTCAACTATTTTCTATACAGTTCTTGTGTTGATTATTCCTCTAGAGAATATACTTCTCTATAAGAATATCACATTTGGAGAGGTCGCATAGTGGCCGTCGTCCCCACCCTTGGAAAGGGTGCGTATCGCAAGATACCGGGCTTCGATCTCCTCGCGTCTCCGCCAAGATACCGTTTTGTCCCCGCTTATCCTTGGAGAGGTCGCATAGTGGCCTAGTGCACACCCTTGGAAAGGGTGCGTATCGCAAGATACCGGGAGTTCGAATCTCCCTCTCTCCGCCATTTCTCACTTCATAAAATCTTAAGATTTACACATGCTGGAAAAGCATCTATTTCGCAAGATACCGGGCTTCGATCTCCTCGCGTCTCCGCCAGAATATTTTCCCATTCTTGTCTTTTTTTGAATTTCGATATAATTATAGTAAAATAATCTTTTTGTATGAAAGCATTTCTCGACGCATTTTTTTCCGATATTGGCATCAATATAACTTCTCTAGAAATAAAGGAAGAAGCTGATGATCTTTCGATACGAATAGAAACACCTGACTCGCCTCTTCTTATAGGAATCCATGGGAAAAATATAGAAGCATTCCAGCATCTTATCGGCCGATTCGCAGAGAAGAAACTCTGACATTTTGTTCACGTACATCTAGAAGTGAATGACTATATGAAAGCGAAAGATGATCGACTCTTCACTTTTCTCGATGGTAAAATAGCATGGGTCATGCAAAGTGGAAAATCTACTCAAATCAAAAATCTCTCATCATTTGAACGAAAAAAAGCACATAACTATATCTCAGAAAAACATATCGAATGATTCTCGACAAAAAGTGAAGGTGAATGAGAAAATAGAATGCTCATACTCTCCTATACTGGGATATTAAAAGATATAGCAAAACCAAAACCTCCTATCTCTAAAGAGAAACCATTATCCGGACCTATCTCCCCTTCGCTTTCAGAAGATGGAGTGGGTATCTAGTAGAGAAAATATGCTTTCCAAACTTTTTATACGCATCATTGGATGATCTCTATGCATAAGCTCTCTCTTCCTTCTTTATAGCTTAAATACAGGAAGTCTGTATCGTGAATATAGAGAACTCTTTGAGTATCGTCGTCTCAATCCAGACTTTTTACCCAATGCAAATATAGCCCGACTGTCGAATGCTGGACATACGACTACTTATGCTGATATACTCTGGATGAATCTCATTCAGTACATCTGAGATAATGCATGAAATGGAAAATTCCGAAACTACCTCAATCCACTTGTTGCAAGCATTAGTGATCTAAGTCCTCATTTCAGTAGCCCATATAATCTTGCCCTCGTGCTGAGTCCTATACTCAATCCTGAAAAACCAACCTACAACGAAGAACGAAAAATCTCCGAAGCTGCACTCGAACTATGAAAAAAATGAATACACATGACCTGTAATCAGGATAAAATAAAAGCAATTATACAAGAAGATGCTTCGAAAAAACTCTGGAATAATACTGCACTCAAAGATCCTTGTGCAGATGGCATGCTTCCATACAATCTCGCCTATACAGCGAGTGAACTCTGAGATATAGCCACTGCTGAATCATACTATAAGGTCGCAAGTATGAATCATGATGGCCCTATTGCATCCAGATTTCTTGGCACACTTACACGAGCAAAAGAGGGAGATCATACAAAATCAGCAGAACGATTCTTTCTTATCGGTATAGAGTGATATGATGAAAGTCCGTATATTTGTAGAGCTATAGGAATCGAGATACTCGAAAGTATGAAAAAAAATATCTCCTTAAAAGAAATCACGAATCACCTCAGAGAAAAAGAAAGAAAACTCATACCACCAAAAGATACAAATAATCCTCTTGCTACATCTGGAACAAGCTGCAATGAATCTGTCATACGAGGTATGAAACAACTCTATCTTGCGTATATCACAAAGGTTGCATCGAGTCATCCTGATATCGTCGACGGATCGGATCTTATACAAAATGGAACTTTGCAAACTATTCCCTCTCTTCTCACTCAAGATGGCTGGGATATAGCGCGCTGAAAAGATGGAGTATGGAAATATCGTCCTCATCTACCCAAAACTATCGAAAAAAAATAAAACTGCTCAATTTTCTCTACTCTTCACCAAAAAGAATCTATTATATGATACGCTTTGACCCAAAAACTCTTGTCTCTTGGAAAGAGAGACATATACACTGTGTCACCATAAGTATAACCAATACTGGTTGTGCATGACATAAGATCAAAATAGAAGAGGAGCTTAATCCTCTTATGGATCACGTGATCAAACAGGATGATCTTACTATATCTCTCATGCAAGAGCATCTCTCTCTTCTTGAGTGATCCCTTGTGACATGGACTGGAAAGAAGTGGATCCTCACCAGCAATAAAATCAATACTCGTTGCGGGTGTGGAAGTAGCTTCTCGATAAAATCTGGAAGTGCCATCCAGGATAAAATTACTCAAATGAAGCTTGCCATGAAAGAGAAGAAAGAGGGTGTTCACAAATAAAACCTTTTAAAAAAATCCTCAAAATGAGGATTTTTTTAAAGTTAATTATTATTTCTTACAGATTGCTGCATACTTCTCGACAAGAACTTGGTTTTTACTATAAGTTGCTATCACTTGTGCATTACATGCGGTTTGTTTATCTAGGGTGCCGAGTTTTTCTATCTTACCTAGCTCTGCAAGTGACTCAGCATACTTCCCTATGATAAAATAGGTACGGTATCGAATATTGAGTACATCTTGCGTAGCAGGATTTTTTTCGAGATAGGTATTCGAAAGTGAGATTGTAGAAAGATATCTCTTTTCATTATATGCCTTCGTGATATCTGAGATCGATGCAGTGCTCGACGAAGAAGTGGTAGCGCTTCCTGATGAAGTAGCGGAAGGAGGTACTACTGTAGATGCCACTGATCATGGAGAATTTATGATTATAGCAATGGGTGGTTTAGCTATGCCCGTATAGTAAGGATCTGCTACAAAAGTACGAGTCACTCATCCATATGGATTGCTCCCACTGCGAGTCACATACCGAAGAGTCGATGGACTATAATCAAAAATACCGATAAGCTTTCTTTTATATTCAGATTTTTCGAACTGATAGAGTATCTTGATATCATAGATTCCCGTGATTCCTGTTCCGACGATGATATCAGCAAAAGCGTGATCCATAGATCCAGTCTGGATGAACTCATATCCAGCAAGACGGGCACCCGCAGGAAGCTTATAGTTAGACTTTATTCCAGCCCAGTCCTGATTGATACGAGAGATGAATCCCGCAACATCTTTTCCATATTTTGTCGTGATATCAGGGAGTGTCGAAGAGCTCGTAGAACCTGTCTGAAGAGGAGTTACTGGATTCGTGACTCCTGTAGAATTCGATGGAGGGATACTTACTATCGGAGCCGTCGTAGGCATAGGAATGGTACTTCCCGAAAGATCAGAGAGAGGCACGCTAATGCCTGCTTTAGTCATTTCGAGTCGTAACACTGCATTTTCTGCCTGAAGTTGCTTGATGCGAGTCTCATATTGGGCTATAAGAAGGCTGAGCTCAGAGAGAGTTGCTTGTGAATCTAGAAGCGTTACTTGAGCAGATACTCCAAATGGAAGAATCAATAAGATGAAGAACGTAAGAAAAGATGAGAATCTCATAATGAGAAAAATAGTGAATAACAAGATAAATTGTACCTACGAATTCCCCGAAATCAATCTTTTGATCGGAGCATAGCTCTTGCGGTGTATGGGAGTTATGGCATAAACCATAAGTGCTTCCTCATGTTTTCTTGTACCATAGCCTTTGTGAAGGTCAAAATAGAAGCCACGATACTCCACAGAAAAATCACACATTTTCCGATCACGAGTGACTTTTGCGACGATCGAAGCTGCAGATATACACTTTTGTGTAAGATCACCTCG
Organism: Candidatus Altimarinota bacterium; assembly: GCA_043778965.1. GTDB lineage: Bacteria > Patescibacteriota > Gracilibacteria > BD1-5 > UBA2023 > JAGOMW01. The sequence continues at coordinate 8,765 of JAYWFD010000035.1, read as the reverse complement.
TACGATATATCGAACCATATCATTATCGATGTTCTCGAAGAGGTAGTTATCACGACCATCGATCAGGATTTCAGAAATACTTTCCATAGGAACTTTCCGAAGGACTCCATGCAGTGCAGATTCCATGGCAAGTCTATTCGCTTCTCGAATACCCAGTCGGTCGATCACTTCTGCATCGATACTTCATGAAGCAAAAAAACACTCTCCACGAAACGACAATCATCCTATAAGTCCATATAATTTCTCTCGATCTTTGTGAGTCAGTTTTTTGGAGTCGGTAAGCCCAGGAAATACGGAGAAATCAAAATCAATAGGTACACAAAAAGCTCCAGCAACCACAGGTCAAGCCCAAGCCCCACGTCATGCTTCGTCTATACCTATAATATAATTCAAGGAAAGATGTTATGATGTATATCCAATATAATATCTATATTCTTAAAAAGTGAAAATTTTCTGAGTGGTATGAGAAATACTCTTTACTAAATAGTATTTCTTTTTATACTCAGTTCGCTCTCACAAGAGACAGATACACGCGCCTACTTCGGTAGGTGAGGAAAGTCTGGACATTCCTCTAAGAGGAGAAGAGCTAACAGCTCTGGCTCTGCACCATATATAAAATGTGGAGTACGGAAAGTGCCACAGAGACGATACGAATCTCGCAAGAGATAAAAGGTGAAAAGTCCATCTCAGATGGATGCACTCAGCAATGAGTGTGTGGTAAACCCTCTCTGATGCAAGGAGAATGGTAGTAAAAAAGATAATGTCTTAGAGCAGTCTTTTTTTCTATACTCCGCTGGAGGTACGAGGTGACTCGTATCCTAGATAGATGTGTATCGAAGTACAGAATCCGGCTTATTATCCTTTGTGAGAGCTTCCTACTCTGTCATCCCGAGCTTGTCTCGGGATCCAGGATGGCAAAAACTATCTTAAAAACTATCTTAAAAACTATGTCTCATATCATGCTTATCGGTATTCAGTGATCTGGAAAATGAACACAAGCTCGAAAAATCCTCGAAAAATATCCTGATTATATCATTTTTGAGATGGGAACAGAGCTCCGTAAATTCTCGAAGCTCGATACTGAAGACGGTAGACGTGTAAAAGAAGCTCTCGAAGCAGGACTGAAAGCTCCTACAGAGTATATAGTCAAACTCACAGAGCTATTCCTCGCAGAACACAGCGATAAGAAAGTACTCATCGATGGCGCTATCCGAAGTGCCGAGCAAAATGATGCACTCGAGGATGTATGGTGAGACTTCGACGTTCTCTGGCTCGATCTCGATGAAGAGACAGCAGTGAAGCGACTCTCTGGTCGTCGTATCGATCCTGAGACGAGTGAGACATTTCCAGCAAGCTTCACTGGTGAGACCAATCCGAAAACCGGAAACGTCCTCATCACTCGTACTGATGATACTCCAGAAGCCATCCGTAAGCGTATCGCCTGGTCGATCGCTGATACACTCCCCCTCATCGAAGTATGGAAACGTCATGGACACCAGATACGTAGGATCGATGCGACAGAAACAGAAGAAGATATCTTCACTCATGTCGAGAAGATGATAGAAGGTGTATAGTCTATAATAGATGAAAGGCGCCCAAAGGCGCCTTTTTTAGCGGGAAGGGCTCTTCGAATCAGCCCCTCAAGCTTTCTGCCAATTCTTCAGTACCTGTACTGCGAAGATGTGGCAGGCTTTCCAGCTTTCGCTGCGAGCTTCGTAGCCTGATTTTGCAAAGCAATTTTCTTTGCCCGACTCTGGCGTTCCTTCTTCTGCTTCGCAGAGGAAGAAAAATGCTTATAGCCCTTGAAATTTGCCATTCATTATCTCCACCATCACTGTGGACTCGGACGAGTACTCTGACAGGATGATACCTTTTCGGTTCTCTTAGAATACTCAGAGAGAGAGAGAAGTCAAATCTATTTTATAAAAAATACTATTGTCAATTTTCTGAATTTGTATTTTCTTCACTTGGATATATGCTAGGTGAACTAAGATTTTACTGTGAACTTCTATATACACATCCCTTTTTGTCGACAGAAGTGCCCCTACTGCAAGTTCGCACTGACACCGATCTTCGATGAGGCAAAAAAGAGAAGATATATCGCCTATCTGAAGAGTGAGATAGAGAAGTTTTTCTCAGAGCACAATCCCCCTAGCCCCCTTTCCACCCCATGGTGACCTCTCTCTTCATTTCACTCGGATTCACCTGTTCAAGGGGGAATAAAAACCATCTACTTCGGCGGCGGTACTCCATCTATCCTTTCTCTCGATGAAGTGAGGGAGATACTCGATTGTTTCGATACTCCATCTCCTTCATGAGAGGGTTGGGGTGAGGGAGAAATATCATTCGAATGCAATCCCGAAGATATCACACGTGAATATGTGACATGACTCCTAGAGCTCTGAGTGAATCGTATTTCTCTCGGTATCCAGAGCTTGAATGATGAAACCCTGAAAGCGATTCATCGAAGCGACAGAAGAAGTATCCTGAATGCTCTTTCTGCCATAAACACACTCATTCACGATAGGAAAATATCACTCAACATCGACTTCATCCTCGGACTTCCCTACTCGAAACCATGAGAAACGCTCAAAAATATACAAGAGATCCATGAGAAGTTCCCATATATCACGCATACAAGTGTCTACATGCTCGAAGATGGACTCTATCCAAAAGAGTGGAGGGCACACTCATTCAAAGAAGGAGAGATAGAAAGAGAGTACAGTGCCATCTGTGAGTATTTCGAATCACTCGACTGGAATCATTATGAGATATCCAACTGGTCTAGACCTTGATACGAGTGTCGACATAACACCTGATACTGGAACCATACGAACTATAGAGGATTTGGACTATCAGCGACGAATTACCACGAATGAAAAAGGTGGGAAAATAGTCACTCTTTTCAGTGATACTCCAGAGGAGAAATCTCCTCTGTAGAAATTCTAGATTCGAAACAGATAGCACTCGAAAAGACTATATTCGCAACTCGTACATTTACCCTAAGTTCTCCTTGATTCGATGAGAACATACTCGCGAATCTCATGAAAGAATGATTGATAGAAATCATAAATAATAAAATTCATCTGACTCCCTCTTGAATTTTCCAAGAAAATACTATAATCAGCAAACTTATAGAAAACTAAGAAGTCTGTGCCGCCATAGCTCAGTTGGTAGAGCATCCCCATGGTAAGGGGAAGGTCGTGGGTTCGTGTCCCACTGGTGGCTCCATATATCTTCTCAACCTCAATACATATGACTTGAAACTCTTCCAAACCTAAGCCCGAAGATCCAAATTGATGATGAGATAACATAAGGCATCTTCCTAGAAGTACTCCTTCTCAGTGGCCTTTGTGAACACGCCCAGAAAAAGCGGTACCTGGTAGAGTGACTCAAATAATAGAGTATCCTCCAAGGAAACCAAGATCGAGTTGGCTATAAAGTATTGACTTCTATAATCTTTCTATATACTCTAGACATTGACATCCCCGAGAGGGGATTTTAAAATGGTTTTGACGGGAAATCATTATTGGATATAATCTTCCCAAGAATTTTTCTCTCCACTTTCTATCTACTTTCTTTTTTATGATCAAATTTATCAAACATGCTTTTTCAGAGCTCGAACATGTCGTATGGCCGACTCCAGAGGAAAGTAAAAAATACATGATGTACACTGTAGGTGTCATCATCATCATGGCAACTCTCCTCGCTATACTTGGATATGGTATACGCGGAGGACTCGTGGCAGTGCGTGGACAGTTCGATCATGTACCATTATCGACTCAGACAGTATCATGAGAAGATCTCGCTACCCAAGCAGACCTCGAAAAACTCCAAGCTGAATTCGCAAGGAAGAAGCAAGCACTCAGTGGGGCAACTATAGATGTCACGACATCCTCTCCTCAAGTAGGAAGTGGTATCACCACAGAGCCTCTTACGATAAGCGGTGCCCGATAATACTTTCTTTTTCTAATCTCATTTCGAATTTATGTTTGATTTCTCTCCCAAGCCTCTCGGTGAATGGTATGTAATCCGTGTTATCTCCGGTACAGAAGAAAATGTCCGACAGTCTCTCATGCAACGTCGTGAAGCTTTCGGTCTCGAAAATTATATCCTCGATGTATTCGTCCCGAATCACGACTCAATCTCTATACGTGCTGGTGGCAAAAAAGTCGCTCGCAAAAAAAATATTTTTCCCGGATATATCCTCATACAGATGATCGTGACCAATGAATCATGGTATATTGTGCGCAATACTCCGAATGTGACCGGCTTTCTCGGTGCTGGGACAGTCCCTGTGCCGGTAAGCGGTGCTGAGCTCGAACAACTCAAAGGCATCCTCACAGAAAAAAGTGAAGAATACAAGACTGATATGCAAGCATGAGACTATGTAGTCGTGAATGATGGACCATTCGAAGGAAGCGAAGGAAAGATCATCGAAATCAATGCATCGAAATGAGTCGTAAAAATCATGATCAACCTCCTCGGACGAGATACTCCAGTAGAGATTGCATTCGGAAGCATCAAATCAAAAAAATAGCTATTTTGTTTTAGAGTTATAAAGTTTCATAAAGTTTCACTCAGATAACCTTATAAACCAATTTATGCGCATAGCCCTTATACTTCTCTCCATCCTTGCTATGATCTTCATAGGAAGCGTCACTTGGTCACTCATAGGGCAAGAGTGATGGACACCAAAAATACGATCATCCGTACAAAGTGTCGATTCTATAACGATAGAAACATGGAAAAATCAGATAAAAACTGATGAGAAAATAGAAAAACTCAGTGCTATGGTCGAAGAGTTATCCAAATGAACGAATCCTACTGTCATAAAGAATACACTCTCATCCGAAGAAAAACCAATAGAACCCGTAAAAATATCAGGAAAGTTACTTGCCCCGCTGATGCCGACGATCACTCCGACCCTCATAGAGAATAAGTGAATACTCGGACTTCTGATCTTTGACAAGAGCATATGATACTCTACCTATGTGGACGAAAGCTACGGCATCACTCTCATACCGATGAATATCCCATACGATATATTTCTCAAAAATATTCGAGCCCTCGGAAATACTCCCTATAGTATCAATGAAACGAAAACCTTCTCTACGCGAAGCTTCTACCTCAATCCTGCAAAATCTGATACCTTGGTACGACTCGCTATCGAGATAGAATCCCAGACAGTAGCTATCGAAATATCAAAAGCAAAATTCCCTCTCTTCAAGAATCTCCTCCTCTGAAAGCCTACACAAGGAACATCTCCTCAAATCAAGAAATAATCGTAGATATCTACTTTTCTCAGTTTACCTTATCTCCTTACACTTATACCCCCATGTCTGATAAAAGAATCCTCCTCACTCGCGAATGACTCACAGAACTTGGAGAAGAACTCCGATTTCTTCGTGAAGAAAAACGTGTCGAAATCGCTGCAAAACTCAAGGAAGCTATCTCATATGGTGACCTCTCAGAAAATGCTGAATATCAGGAAGCTCGCGATGAACAAGCACAAGTAGAGCTTCGTATCGCTGAACTCGAAGAGATCCTCAAGCCAGGATGATATGATCTCATCGATGATGAGAAGTCCGGGCGAAGAAAAAGATCAGGCATCAATGTCGGAAATACTGTAGTAGTCTCTCTCGATGATGAGAAAATCACCTATATGATCGTCGGATCCCAAGAATCCAATATATTCGAAAATAAAATATCGAATGAATCTCCTCTTGGAAAGGCTCTTATCGGAAAAAATGTCGGAGAGTCGGCGAAGGTATTATCTCCTGGTGGTGAAAAAAACTACTCCATAGTCAGTGTCGCCTAATTATTTTTATGGATATAGGATTTCTCCATACATTCTTTCATAGCTATACTATAGCGGTGCCATTTTCTGCATTGCTCTTTGCTATATTGATGAAGGGAGGGATCAATGCTGTAAAATGAAAATTTACTATCCATAGAATGTTCGGGAGTGGAGGCATGCCTTCAGCTCATTCGACATTCGTCATTGCTCTTTCGACGGCTATGTGACTGAAATATGGACCCGAGAGTGACCAATTTCTTATATGTCTCGTCTTCTCGATTATCATCATCTATGACGCGATGAATGTACGATATCAAGCAGGTCTCCATGCAAAAGCAATAAATGAGCTTACAACAACTGATGGAAAAGAACTTGATGAAATACTCTGACATACCCCAATAGAAGCTATTGCTGGGGGATGTGTATGATTTCTCAGTGCGGTCATGCTTCTAGGAATCTAAAAAACTATGTTCTCCATACACGACGAAAAACAAATTATCGAGCTTCTCGAAAAGAATGGGCACAAGAAATTTCGCTATACACAAATAGAGAATGCTATTTATAAGAACCTCATCACGGATTTCGATACTATCGAGACTCTACCGAAGGATATACGCGAAAGCCTCAAAGAGAATTGCTTCTATAATTCACTGAGGATACACTCAGAAGTGACGAGTGAAGATGGACAGACGACCAAATTCCTCTTCAAGACAACGGATGATAAGATGATTGAAGCAGTGATCATGCGTCATCTCTCAGGACGCAATACTCTCTGCGTCTCCTGCCAAGCAGGGTGTCCTATGGCATGTAGCTTCTGTGCGACGGGTAAGCTCGGACTCATACGCAATCTCGAATTCTATGAGATCATCGATCAGGTCATGGCAGCGAATCTCCTCCTTGCAAAGGAAGATAAAAAGATACGTAATATCGTCTATATGGGCATGGGTGAACCGATGCTGAACTATGATAACGTCGCCCTCTCTATCCATATAGCGAGTCACCAGAAAAAACTCGATCTCAGCAATCGTCGCATCACGATATCGACTTGTGGTATCGTACCATGAATTCTCAGGCTTGCAGAAGACTTCCCTCAGGTATCGCTCGCAGTATCACTGCATGCTCCGAATGACGAAGCTCGCAAACGTATCATGCCCGTCGAGAATACCTATCCTATTCCCGATCTCATGAAAGCTCTCGATGAATATACAGAGAAGACGAATAAGCGAGTATTCTATGAGTATATCATGATCGCCTGAGTGACTGATCGCCCAGAATATGCTCACGAGCTCGCAAAGCTCCTAGAAGGCAAACTAGCACATGTGAACTTCATACCATACAATCCTGGAGAAGGCATCATGGGGAACTGATTCCAGCCGACGAGTAAGATCATGATAGCGAAATTCCAGGATACGCTCGACCGAGCATGAATCCCGTCGACTGTCCGTCACACGATGGGAGATGATATCGATGCGGCGTGTGGTCAGCTTGCACTTAAAGAAGAGTGAAAATCCCTCGCCGAAGAGGAAGGCAAGGGATTGAAGAAGATGGTGGAGGGATATTGGAAATAGCTACTATTGGATATTTTTCCTATTTGTAAGAGTAAAAACTCGTGGCTCATTCGGTGAAAACAATACACCGTTTACACGCAATCTCGTACTAAATACATTTGTAAATTGAGGGTTATTTTTTATGGCAGCTCAATAAGCCACGAGCCACTGATTATTCTCAATATAAAACTCTGAATCTTCGAAATCTGATTTTTGATATCAGTCTTCTTCTAGCAATACAGCTATACGAATAGCAGTTGAAATATTGATAGGACCATATTGCATACGATAAAATCTGGTGTTTGGAATTCGCTGTTTTGCCCATTCATTTCGAAGTTTTTCTGATATAACATCAGCAAGTTTTTCAGGAAAAAGAGGATGCATCATAAAAATAAGATTTTAGGCAAATAGTAATGGATAGATATTACTCTCTCTCGAACTTGTCAAATTTTTATTCCTATAAAATACAATTCGTCAATTTCTAAACTCCCCTTGCTTTCCCTTCCGAAAAATATATACTTTTTCTATGAATATCCAAGAAATCATCCTCTCGATAGAGGTCGCCAAACAAGAGAATAACTATATACAAGCAAGGATTATAGCCCTCGAAGCACTGAAAGACTATACAGATGACTATCGCCTCTATGAAGAGCTCGCTGATATCTATCTCTTTGAGGGGAATCTCGAGAAGGCAGATGAAGTCCTCGCTATCGCTCGTGAACTCCATCCTGAAAGCGGAACAGGTATGTATCTCGATGGGTATATCGCAACTGCAAAGGGTGAGTTCGATCGTGCTATCGAGACTCTCTCGAAAGCGAATATCGATATGCCGAACAATGCTGAAATACTACGAAATCTCGGTTGGGCATATGTCATGACTGTCGATACAGGAGGGATTACTTCAAATCTAACCAAAGGCATCTCTCTTCTACGAAGAGCTCATATACTCGCTCCAGATGAACCTATGATCATCAATGATCTTTCCGTAGCTCTTATCGCTGCAGGAAAAGAAGAAGAAGCAAAAGAAATCCTCGCGAAACTCGGACAGCCTGATCTCGTCGATGTCATCAAAAGCACACCGCTCTTATAATACAAATCCTCTCTTTATGTTTAAGATTCCTGTCTGAGATCTCCTTGCCAGCTATTCGGGCGATTCACAATCATTCTCTTTTGCCTGAGAAGTCTATGATGGTTATATGGACGATATCAGCTTTCTTGTACCTCTCGAATTTACCATAGAACTCATCTCGATCGACGATGGTGTGACCGTCATATTCAAAAATCTTGATTCCGAGATAGAATACGAGTGACTTACTCATACGATTCACCTATCTGAATTTGAGCGAACTTTTAAGTCTTATATTGATCCTCTTGATCCAGATGATATACGTCCAGTAGAAAATAGTATGATCGATCTT
>JAYWFD010000034.1:0-2445 GCA_043778965.1 Candidatus Altimarinota bacterium | reverse complement strand
TTTTTTACACCATAGAATTTATAAAATGGATTGAGTATAGCATGTGCGAATCGATGTCCTCTTATAGATATTGCATTCGTTGATTCAAGGATTTCGAGAATCCTCTTGCGCAAAACTTCTGATGGATACAGTGCGAGAAATTCTTCCCGTAATTTTGCTCAATGGTCAGTCTTCACTTCGTCACGAATAATTTTTAGGATTTGCTCAGCGTAGACTTCCAGCCTTCTGGCAACATGTATTGGCTCAACTTTGATGTTTTTTAGGAGTGGTTCCAGTGTTTCCATAATATGATTGATTTTTTTCAGAGAGTGCAAATCTTTTTTACTTTATAAAATAAATTGATTTTTAGATACGGTACTATATACTTCATGAATATATAACAAAAGAAAAAATGCAGAAAAAAATCACACGACTCGAACACCCACGCCAGCACCATATGGTGGGTGATGGATTTCGCGTCGCACAATACATCCCTGGGTATGGACGTGAAATGTCGAATGAGACTTCCCCATTTCTCATGCTCGACTACAATGCTCCATGGGAGATTGAACCACAGTGAGGACATCGACCTGGAGTGGGCTATCATCCGCATCGAGGATTCGAGACGGTGACGATCGTCTATTCAGGCGAAGTCGAACATCAGGATACTGCGGGTCATGGTGGGATTATCGGACCTGATGAGGTCCAGTGGATGACAGCAGGGTCAGGACTTCTGCACAATGAATTCATGACAGAGCGATTCTCAGTCATGGGTGGAGTACAACATGCGGTCCAGCTCTGGGTGAATCTCCCTCGTGAGCACAAGATGACTCCTCCGCGATATCAGGCACTCACTCGGGAGAGTATCCCTGAGGTGGATTTTGGATGAGGAAAAGTGCGAGTGATAGCGGGAGAACTCAATGCGAGAGTGGCGTCATCGCGAGCGGAATGAAGTGAAACGAAATGAAGTGTGGCGATCCAGGAGTCTCTGGATTGCTTCGCACCCCAGGGTGACCTCTCTCCTCGTTTCACTCAGACTCACCTTTTTCCTCGCAATGACGAAGTCATTATGCAGAAATGAATCGCGAAAACGTTTTCTCCTGTAGAGCTCTATGATGTACGGTTTTTTTCTGAGTGAGAAATGAAAAAAGCAGATCCTTCACTTTACTCAGAATGACAAAAACCAATGAAAAGCAATATCACTCTCACCTTCCCTGAGGGATACAATACTATAATCCTCGTCACAGAGTGAAGTATCATCGCAAATGGGAAAATACTAGAGAATGGAGATATGCTTCACTTCTCACAGGAGGGTACAGAGATAGTTCTCGAATATATTCCTGAAAATATCCAGAGCAAAACCCCCCTTAATCCTATAACCCCCCACCCTTCGGGTTCCCCCCTTATCAGGGGGGCTTTTGGGAAAGCTCAGGTGCTCGTCATGGCAGGAAAACCTCTCGATGAGCCAGTGGTGAACTACTGACCATTCGTGATGAATACTCAGGCTGAGATTATGCAGGCATTTCAGGATCTGCGTGAGGGGAAGATGGGGGAGGTACGAGATTAGTTGATATGATTGGTATTCGGATATGAAAGAAGAGTTTCCTATTTCACGGAATTATTGTTTCCTCTTCTGAAACTGTTGCTGTGATCTCAGCACCATATCTCTGGAAGATTTCTGGAAGACCAGCAAGTCAGAGTCAGGTACTGCCAGTTCATGTGAATTTCTCTTGAAATACGCTTTCGGGGGTATTCTGAATTATTCTATCGACTCATTGACCATTGTCAAATATATCGATAAAGAGATTCGCATCGTCACGGGAGAAATGTACAGAAAACTTAGTAGCTCATACCTTTTCAGAGTTTCCCAACATCTCATGGAGTATTACTAAGAGTATCATAGGAGGAAATTCCACTCGAGGTGAATCTCTGAGATCCAATTCTTCTGCATTGGTTAGAACATTATCAGATGAATATGGAAAAAATATCCTTCAGAGATACTCTGTATCAAGGGGAAATCATTTATGGTATTCGTTCCCCCTCTCATATATTCACCTATACTCATCTGATCGCATCAGAAGTACTCATGTGAGATGGTCACATGCACTCAGAAACATTTTGATGATTTGTTGATGATTGATAGCATCAATCGCTGTAGCGAGCATGAGCATGGTAAAAACCTTCTCAAAATCATGGATAATATATTTATTTAGGTGTGAATTTTTATTCTGAGCTAGAATTCTCCCAACATGCTCAAGTGTGTGAGTGACCATGCTTAAAACTTCATGAGGATCAGTATGGGTTCCAATTCTTAGAGCTCAATCTCTCATCACTCATATAAGATCCGAATCATGTTGGGAAAGTTTTGGCATGGTTTAAGATTTCTGGTAGTTAAAATAGTAACAGAAATTTTTGTTTTTTCAAAATGTTTAATATAAGAACACAAGGAACAATTCAAAAACTATA